>CAJZGD010000001.1 GCA_915275065.1 uncultured Corynebacterium sp.
CGCGCCTGCCGGTGGTGGTGATGATGGCGGGCAATCCGGGTTCGCCGGGGCAATGGTTTGGACCACTGAATGCCCAGGCAGCGCTGCAGAGTTTCCAGGCTGCGCACCATGGGGTGGCACCAATCGTGTTTTCCATTGATGCCACCGGTTCGACCAACGGCAACCCGTTATGCATTGATGGCCCGGAATATAAGGTACACACCTGGCTTGCCGACGACGTGCCAACCGGTATTAAGCGCATGTTCACCGTAGATAGTGACCAGAATCACTGGACCATTGGGGGGCTATCGTATGGGGGTACTTGTGCCCTTCAAGTGGTGACGAATTCGCCTAGCTCGTACGGTACTTTCATTAGTTATGCTGGTCAGGGCGAGCCCATATATAAGGACCATACGACTACTCTAAAAATGTTCTTCAATAATGACGAGGCAGCGTTTCAGGCCGTGAATCCTATGAATTTGTTACAACACCCTACTCCAGAGCGCCGGGCGAAATATCGACAGTTGGCCGGCTGGTTTATTGCTGGCACTGCCGATGAGCATTCGCAGCAGGCGCTTCGTCAGCTTCACGAGATTGCCCAGAATGCTGGGATTGATTCGCGGTACACGGAGATTCCCGGTTCCCATACGGCCCGGGTGTGGCGGACGGGGTTTGGTCAAACATTGCCGTTTGCGGCGGCACGGGGTGGGCTCACTGCCGTGGCCGACAAGGGCGCTGACAGCGGCGCCACCGCCGCTAGCACCAAGGGGCGGGCAGCATGAAATCGTTGACGCAGTCACTGCTGCCCCGGCGGCTTCGGAAGACCAATAGGTCCCAGGATCGGGATGCCTCCGCCATGGACCAGGCAGCCGCCGCGGACACGGCAGCCACCAAGACGCCCGACAAAACTAACGCCGACCCTGCGCCTGACAGCACCACCGACACCACCACAGCCCCCGGCGCCGCCTGGGCGAAACTACTTGCATACCTGCGGCATATGGCGTGGATTATTCGGGTGGCGCGCCGGGTGCCAATCACCTCGGCGTTGATTGTGGTGGCGTGGGTGATGTGGCTGTTGGCACGCAGCACTTCGCCGCAGCGGGCCTATGGGTTGACGTCGGATATGGCGGGCCAGTCGTGGCGGTTTTTCACTTCCGGGTTGACGGAGAAGACGTTCCCGTCGTTGTTGATTGCCACGGTGGTGTTGGTGGTATTGGGGAGTGCCGCCGAATACATGTTGGGGAGCCGCCAGTATGTGGGGTTTAGCCTGGTTTTGCATGTGTTTTCGGTGATTGGCATGCTGGTGACCCGGGATGTGATGGTGGTGTGCCGGTCGTCGTGGGCGAAGTCGTGGTTGACTGAGCCGTTTTTGTCGCAGATTCCGTGGGTATTTGGGGTGGCGACGGTGGCGTCGTCCCATTTTGGTAGGTTGTGGCGGCGCCGCCTGTTGGTGGTGTTGTTGGTGATTACCGGGTCGATGGTGTTGTATTCGGGTTCTGCCGCGGATGTGGCTCGGTTGATGGCGGTGGTTGCCGGTGCGGTGATGTCCCGGATGCCGGTGCGGGGGTCGTTGCGGCGGAGTTCGCTTCAGGAGTTTCGGCTGCTCATTGCCGCGGCGTTTGTGATGGTTTCTGCGGGCCCGTTGATGACGTCGGTGAATCCTGATTCTGATGCGCCATTGTCGCGGATTTACCTGCTCACGTGGGAGGAGAGCCCGGTGACGGTGCGTGAGGCCGGGGTGTTGGGCGCGGTTTTTAATCTGGTGCCATTGATTATTGCGGTGGTGCTGTCGATCGGCTTGGCCCGAGGCCGGCGGATTGCCTGGTGGGGCGCCCAAGTGTTTTTATGGGCGACAATCGTGGGGTTGTTGTTTGAGGCGTTTCGGATTACGAAGCTGGAAACAGATATCCCTATCAAGGTGATGGTTTCATATGGGTTGCTGACGGTGTTGCCATGGTTAGTGCTCATTGTGGTGTTGCTTATGTATTGGCGGGATTTCCGGGCGCCGGCGGAGCATGGTACAGCAAAGTTGTTGATATTGCGTATTTCGTCGTTTGCGGTGTTGGTGTGTTGTTTGTGGGTTGGTAGCGTCATGGCGTTGCGGGATCATTTTGATCCGCATGCGTCGCTACTAGGCACGATAAAGGCGTTGCGGGTGGTGTTATTGCCGCCGGTGTTGTCGAGGGTGTTTGTGGCGGATCTTCATCCGGCGGACCAGTTGGGCTGGTGGCTGGGGTTATGGCCGGGCCCGGTGTTGGGGATCGCGGTTGCGGTTTTCTTGTATATTGCGTGCCGGTCGACGCATGTGGAGTTGGGGGATGATGCGAAGCATCAGCGGATGCAGCAGATTTTGACGACTGGTCGGGGTGGGGATCATTTGTCGTGGATGACGTTGTGGCCGGGCAATTTGGTGTGGGAGGCCAAGGATGGTGCTGGTTATGTGGCGTATCGGCTGCATTCGTCGACGGTGATTACGTTGGGTGAGCCGGTGGTGAATTCGGGTGATGCCACGGCCCAGTCGCTTGCTGATGAGTTTGGGAAGTTTGCGGAGCAGCAGGGGTGGACGTTGGCGTGGTATTCGGTGGGGGCGGAGTTTGCCGCGGGCCGGCCGGGCACTTCAAAGCTGCAGGTGGCTGAGGAGTCGATTGTGTCGACGGAGTTGGTGACGTTTCGGGGGAAGAAGTTTCAGGATGTGCGGACTGCCCGGAATCGTGCCGGTAAGGAGGGGATTCGGGCGGTGTGGACCACGTGGAATGATGCCGGCCCGATGATTCGTACCCAGATTCGAGCGTTGTCGGAGGAGTGGGTTTCGGATAAGTCGCTGCCGGAGATGGGGTTCACGTTGGGGAATCTTTCCACATTGCACGACCCGGAGGTGCGGTTGATGTTGGCGTTGGATGAGCACGATAATTTGCATGGGGTGACGAGTTGGTTGCCGGTGTATGAGCATGGGGCGCTTGCCGGATGGATGTTGGATTTCATGCGGCGGGATCCGACTGGGTTTAGGCCGGTGGTGGAGTTTTTGATTGCGGAAACGTTGGTGCAGGCCCATGAGGATGGTTTGGGCTGGATTTCTTTGTCGGGTGCACCATTGGCCCATGAGGCGTCTGGTGAGGAGAATCCGCTGGATACGGTGACGGATGTGTTGGGTCGGACGTTGGAGCCGCTGTATGGGTTCCGTAGTTTGGCGTCGTTTAAGCGAAAATTTTTGCCAGAATATGCGCCGTGGTTCCTGGTGTATACCGACCCTGCGACTCTTCCAGCGATAGGATTAGCGGTGAGTGCTGCATATGTGCCAGACTTCTCGATCGCAGATATGCAGCGTGCTGCCCGACAATTACTTGCCGCCCGCAAGGAGGAATAATGGCTTTGTTCGACTGGATTCCGCGGTTGGATCCGCGTAAGGCGTTGCCGTCATCGACTGGTACTAGTGGTATACCTGTGGTGTTGCTGCATGGCGCATATAGCACCCCGAAAGCGTTTGGGGCGTTGGCCGCGGCGTTGAATGAGGTAGGGCGGCCGTTTATAGCCCCCGATTATGCGCATTATGGTACTGGTGCGTTTGTCGACGGCCTTCGGGAGGTGACGACGATTTGTGAGGGATTCCGGTCGTTTGACATAGTGGGCCATTCGTTTGGTGGGATTATAGGGTTGCAGTTGGCGCGGCAGCCGGAGTTTGCGGGGAAGGTGTCGACGATCATTGGTTTGGGCACGCCATGGCGGGGGTTGCCGACGAAGGGGAAGCACATGGTGAAGTTGTTTGGGCAGGCGTATGAGGATTTGCGGGGCCCGTTTGAGGTGGATGATGTGGATCCTGGCATTAAGGTGTATTCGGTGATTTCCACGGCGGATAAGACAGTGAATCCGAAGTTTTCCCAGTTTGGGGAGGTTATAGTGTTGGATGGTTCGGTGGCGCATGCGGCGTTGCCGAAGGAAGCGAAGGTGATTACGTCGCTGTTGGAGGAGGCCGAGTTGGCCCGGGGGCCACAATAGGCTTCGCTAGTCGACGATAGGCGCTGCGGTAGGGCCCGATTTGCTGCCGCAAGGTCGTCGACAAGCATAGTTTTTTATGGTATCTAAGCTGTGCAATTCGCCATGCAGCGTCCGCATGCTTGACGACGCCCAAAGGTTTGAGAACTTATGGGATATCAGCTATTTTTGCGATTTTTGAATGACCGCCACACATGCTTGCGTCATGAATATTCTTGACATTCATGCCCTCAATATGAGTAGCACCCCCTAGTGAGGGAATGTGTTCTGTGTCGCAGCAAAAAAATCTGCTCTACTATTTTTATGCGACTTACAAGCCATTAGTTCAATTGGCGATATCTAACCCAGTCCAAATAAACTTTATCTATCAATCTCTTTGACATCCATATAGCGTGACTGACATGCTCAACATCATGGGAAGTAGATCAAGAAATGACGTTGGAGCGTTTGGAAAAATCGTCGCCGAGATCCTTAACGACGCACGATTAAACCACAATGTTTCGCAACTTCAACTTCAAGAATCCACAGGTATTTCCCAATCCCAGCTATCAAAGCAATTACGCGGAATTCGGGCAATTAACCTTGATGAGCTTGAGGCAATCTGCGCCACGTTATCAATATCTGTAAAAGAAGTTCTTATCCTTGCAGAGGCAAAACTCGACGCCACCCGGAAGACATAATGAAGCCCTTGAAGCCCCCATATTCACAGCCCCTCGACACGATAAATTACGGAAGGTTCTCGTGGATAATCAGCCCAATAATTCATAGGATAAATTTATTTAACGCCACACTTATATGGCGGTCGTCTTATATAAATTCATAAATGAAATTCGCTACCATTAACACCGACATGTGGGCTTTGCCATAATAATCCGGGGGTGTTTTTCAAAACTCTTCCAGTACGTTAGGCCGATTCGGCAACACCCCGCCCCGCATGCCACCCCCGACGAATCCGCATGACGCATCGTTACAGTAGTACACAATTTATCCTCGCCTTCGGAGGATCACTCCTCTTCCTTGCTACCGTCTCGGTCCGACTGCCCCGATTATTCCCGGCAGACCTGATAGGTGCGGCACTCGCCGGATTGGGGGCAACGTTTCAGGGAGTGATCCGTATGGTGTCGCTGGACCTCATAGGCGCGCCGCAAGGCACATCGGTGGATACTGTAGTAGCTATCTCCTCCTTTGAGTCGCCAATAAGCCCGTTTCACCACCCAAGCCATCAAAAGGGTTGCCCCGTGTGCCCAAGATAGATAGCATCCCGACACTGGTCAAAGGCACCAATCTGAACAAGAGGGAAATACTGGCCACTAATCCAGACGTGGTGCTTTCATCCAATGGCAAACAGGTTGAAGATACCCTCGCCGTTGATGCCCCATGATAAAGATGGGCTTCCAAAACTTCGAAGACTTACAACACACCATCAAGATTACTGCCGACGGCATTGGGACGAATAAAGCCAAAAACCTGGCCCAAGAATTCTCCGCCTACCCAGCGACTGAATAAGCTTCTCTGAAAGCACATATCTGGTGCGGTAATGTGACATGCATGTCTATCCGCCACCCTGCACTACGTGAAATGTATGGGAAATTAGCCAACCACCACACAGTAATTTTCCTTGATGAGAGCTATCGTGAACCCGTCCAACAATCAGAAGAAGAAGAAGGTTATTATATTATTGCTGGTTCAATGCTGAAGAAAGACAACCTAGAAGGCACACGCCTACAATTACAAGAAATTGTAGGCGACAACTATTTCCATACCACCAAAGCGCTGCAAACCGCTAATGGGACAAAAATCGTTCAATCTTTACTCCAACAATGCCAGGAGTGGAATGACAACCACATTCTGGTCATAAATACCCAACTCACACCAGGGTGCAACATAGAGCATGCCCGACAGCAATGCTTAAGAAGGCTTATTGTAGACCTGAAAACAGACACCCGCGCAATCGTCTTTGAAAAACGACAACACAGCAAAGAAAACAATTCCGACGAAGCACTAATAAAAACGCTCCGTCAAGCCAAAGCACTATCTGACCAGACACGAACCATGTGGGTATCACCATCAGATGAAAAACTACTATGGTTACCCGATTTAGTAGCAATGGCCTATCGACGCACCATTACCCACACCAATGAAACTAGTTTGTTATTCCCTCAATATCTACAACAATCCACCACTATTATCCCCATCACCTACCAAGATAATCCCCTAGAAAATTGAAAGGCCCCCATCGGCCGCAGCACTCAGGGAGCCGAGACATACACGGACTGGGGATTTAAGTTCCCAGAAGAAGTATGCTCCTTACACATAATGGTAGCAGCGCAAGCAGAACACACAGTTTCCACATTGCCTAAACTTCGGCGCAATAAGAAAATCAAAAACATTGGATCACGCCGAAGCCCCCAATGGGTTCTTACGGATAACTCTTAAATCAGTGCAGGTCAGGCTTTTTTGAAAAATGGGATGATTTCCGACCAGTTTCGGTCAAATTCACCCCATTTTTGCCAAAATAAACCCCATTTCTGCTGGTCATCCTTTTTTGCAGAAGGTGTCAATTCTTGACAGCTTCAAAAAAGAAAATCGGTATTGGTGCAGTTCAGGCTTTTTTAGCGTCAAAAACGGACAAATAGAGACACCACTACAAATTTTCCATAATTTACATATTTTATTCTCATATTTTACACTTCGTATACACCATGGGCTTCCCTACTAAAACAAAACCCTACAAATAGCGGACCATGGAATAGTAAAAACCTAAGCAATATACTATGTAAAACTAGGCTATAATGAGGAAATCTGCTATTACCAGGCAAAACCTCATCCACTCGTGATAGATAAGGAGTCGCACATGACTGACCAAGAGAAAATAGCCTATTTAGAGCAAGCACTCCGGGAGAAGGATCACGAGCTCATGCGGGCCCGGCAGGAGTTTTCCGGCCAGATTGCCGCCAATAATCTGGGGGACGCCTCGCTGCGGCACAGGATAGAGCTAGCAGAACAAGAACTAGGGTTTATGCGGCAACAACTCGCCGACAAGGATGCCGAAATCGACCGGCTCACCAAGGTGGTCGACACGTTGCAGGCCGCCATCACCACGTTGAATGGTTCCGGCGCGGGCGCATAGCACAACAAACCCCCAGTTCACATCGTACGATGCAAGCTGGGGGCCCTGATCTGCGGAAGCGGGGGGATTTGAACCCCCGGATAGTTTCCTATCGCTGGTTTTCAAGACCAGTGCATTCGGCCGCTCTGCCACACTTCCCTATGACAAGGAAAGATTACCAAAAAGTCGGTACGCTGTAAAAGCATGAAAGCGATAGTTGTTACGGCTGATAAAACCTTGGAATTGGCCGAGGTCCCCGCCCCACAATTGCGGGCCGGGGAGGTGCTCGTCAAGGTCCATGCGACCGGGGTGAACCGGGCAGATTTATTGCAGGCCGCGGGCTATTACCCGCCCCCACCAGGCGAATCAGAGATCATGGGGTTGGAGTGCG
The DNA here is from genome assembly GCA_915275065.1 of uncultured Corynebacterium sp. Lineage (GTDB taxonomy): Bacteria > Actinomycetota > Actinomycetes > Mycobacteriales > Mycobacteriaceae > Corynebacterium. The sequence continues at coordinate 7,470 of CAJZGD010000001.1, forward strand.
CCGGCGAAATCGTGGATGCTGGCGATACCGACCGTCAGGTTGGTGAGAAGGTTGCGTGTCTCTTGGCGGGCGGGGGCTACGCCGAATATGTGGCGGTGCCGGCCGGCCAACTGCTGCCCATTCCTGAAGGATATTCCTATGAACAGGCGGCCGCGGTGGTTGAGGTGGCGGCCACGGTGTGGTCAAATCTGGGCATGCTCACCGGGTTGGCGGCGGGCCAGACCGTCCTGATTCATGGGGGCGCGGGCGGGATTGGCACGTTTGCTATCCAATTGGCGAAGCATTTGGGAGCACAGGTGGCGGTCACCGCTGGTAGCGTCGAAAAGCTTGAAGCTTGTCGACGCCTAGGCGCAGACATCCTCATTAATTATCGGGAGGAAAACTTCGCCGACGTGCTCAAGAACCGGTGCGACCGGATTCTCGACATCATTGGGGCGAAATATCTGGATCAGAACGTGACCGCGTTGGCGCCGGACGGGCACATGGTCATCATTGGGATGCAGGGCGGGGTCAAGGGCGAGCTCAATATTGGCAAGCTGCTGGCCAAACGCGGCACGATTTCGGCGACGGCGCTTCGGGCCCGCAGCCACGATGACAAGGCCCGAATCGTGGCGGACACCATCGAACATGTGTGGCCGCTGCTTGCCGACGGCACCATCACGCATCAGCTGCACGCCACTCTTCCGCTTGCCGACGCTGCCCGCGCCCACGAACTGCTCCGCAGCGGTGCCGTCACCGGAACCCTAGTTTTGAACGTTTGTTCGAACGAGGCATCAAAAGGTTAATCGAACATTTATGCGAGTGATGCGAGGACTCGGATGAGCTGATCTACGTCGTGGGTGGTGTTATATAGCCCCAGGCCCACCGTGATCGCCCCATCGGTGTCCTCCAAGCCCATGGCCGACAGCAATGGATCCGGCTTCGCCACCGTGGTGACCAGACGATTATCTATGAGCCGGCGGCGGATTGTCGACGCCGGAATCCCCGGAATGCAAAAGGTCACCCGGGGAACCCGAGTGGCCGTCGACCCGTAGGCAATCTCGCCCGTCACGCCAAACACATGCAGCCGAGTCATGCTGCTCAACGAGTCCGCCAGATAGTCGGCCATGCGACGCAGATACAGGCCAGCCTCAAACAGGCTGGTTTCCAGCCGCTGCCGCCGGGAGCCGTGATCCTGCTCCACCAACCCAGCAAGGTGTTCCACGGCGGCAGGCAGCCCAGCAACGAAGCCTGGGGCCACATCCTCAAGGAACGCGGCCATGTCGATGCGGGGGAACATGGAGGTGTCCCGGAACGCCAACGCGGCCACCTGGGGGGCGCCAATGGCCGTGCAGTCCACGATCACCATGTCCACCCCCAGGTCATCTATAGTGATCGGCGAGAATCCCGCCAACGCGGTGGCGTCGACAAGCACCCAGGCCCGGGAATGCTCCCGAACGTTTTCGGAAATCTGGGACACGTCATTCACCGTGCCTACCTGGGGATGCACGGCCGATAACGTCACCAACCGCGTGTCACCGGTGACGAGATTCGTATACTGCCATGCCGGCACTTCACCGGTCCCCAAATCCGGCTCAGCATAGGCGATATCGTCGTTGGTGAGTTGATGAGTATCTGCCCGCGACGCCAAAAGCTGGCCGCGACGCAGCACGGGCCGAAGCGCAGTATCCAACCGCTGGTAAAGAACATCAATGCTGGGCGCAAGAATCACGGCATTAGCAGTTGTGCCAGTGAGATCGGCGACCGCCTGCCGCGCGGCCTTCATTTGCGACTCAGCCCCCAGCCTCCCCATTTCGGGGGCAACGGAATGACTACCGTGATTACCCGTATAGGGCTCCACATATTCTACAACCGGCGCTTGACGGAATCCGCGGGCCACCGCAGACGACACTCGTTCGGGGATTTGCGGCTGGGCATGAGCGGACAAATACGTCCAACCGTCGCCTAATGACGTGTACAAACCACGCACTCGCGCTACGTCAAAGACCATCTGGGACTCCTTCAGCATGTCCATAATTAACCTTTTAATAATATGCCTACCGTATCCATTGTGCGCACAGAGACCACTAAGCTAGAAATCTGTGCAGGATCATCAAGATGAAGAAAAACTGGCAAAACCGCCGCAGACTACTGCGTCCGTGACGCTTTCAGAACAGATCAACCGCATCACCAATGCGACCGACTTAGACCCTGAACCCTCAGGTTCAAAGACCTTCGCCGCCGCCTGGCATGACCTCGTGCGTGGTTTTCACCAACACGAACTGTGGCTCCAACTGGGCTGGCAGGACATTAAACAACGATACCGCCGATCCGTCCTAGGACCGCTATGGATCACCATTGCTACTGGTGTGATGGCTGCCGCACTTGGACTATTATATTCAGTTCTCTTTAAGATTCCGGTAGCGCAATTCCTCCCCCATGTGACGGTAGGGCTTATCATGTGGACGTTCATCTCAGGTTGTATCAAGGAAGGCGCGCAAGTTTTTATTGATAATGAGGGCCTAATTAAACAACTGCCTTCCGCGCTTTCCGTCCACGTCTACCGACTCGTGTGGAAGCAAACCCTCTTCCTTGGGCATAATTTGATTATTTGGGTTGCCCTCATGGTTATTTTCCCCAGGCCATTGGGTTGGGATTTCCTCCTGGCCATACCCGCGCTTATGCTTCTGGTTGCCAATGGTGTGTGGGTGTCCATGTTCTTCGGCATCATAGCCACCCGTTACCGGGACGTCGCGCCCCTCCTCGAAGCCGGCACCCAACTATTGTTCTATGTCACGCCCATTGTGTGGATGACTCAAACCCTGAAGGACCAGGGCGGCGCCATCTCTGACCGGGCAAAACTCGCCCAACTCAACCCGCTTTACCACTACATGGAGGTCGTCCGCGCCCCACTCATCGGCGCCGACCTGCCCGTCTACCACTGGTGGGTTGTGCTCGGGTGCACCGTTGCTGGGCTCACCATCGCCCTGCTCGCCATGCGGCAATGGCGGTTCCGGGTCAGCTACTGGGTATAACTTTGAAGGAGAAGTGACTCATGGTTTCGATTGATACTTACAACGCGTGCGTGGACTTCCCCATTTTTGACGCGAAATCCCGCTCCATGAAAAAGGCCTTCCTCGGGGCGGCCGGCGGCGCCATCGGCCGCAATAAAGACAACACCGTGGTGGTTGAGGCACTGCGCAATGTGAATCTGCACCTCCGCGAGGGCGACCGGGTGGGGCTGGTCGGCCATAATGGTGCTGGTAAATCCACCCTGCTGCGCCTGCTGTCCGGCATTTACGAGCCCACCCGCGGCTCCGCACACATCCACGGCCGGGTCGCACCGGTATTCGATCTTGGTGTGGGTATGGACCCAGAAATCTCCGGGTATGAGAACATCATTATCCGCGGGTTATTCCTCGGCCAAACCCGGAAACAAATGAAGCAAAAAATGGATGAAATCGCCGATTTTTCCGAACTCGGCGAATACCTTTCCATGCCGCTACGCACCTATTCCACCGGCATGCGCATTAGGTTGGCCCTAGGGGTGGTGACCTCCATTGAGCCAGAAATTTTGCTTCTCGACGAGGGAATCGGGGCGGTGGATGCCGCCTTCATGGCCAAGGCCCGGGCTCGCCTCCAGGAGCTGGTGAAACGCTCCGGCATTTTGGTGTTTGCATCCCACTCCAATGATTTTCTCGCCCAACTCTGCGACACCGCCCTGTGGATCGATCATGGTGAGGTTCGGGAAGCCGGCCCGATCCCAGATATTGTTGGATCCTATGAAGGTCCGGGGGCCGCAAAGCATGTGCGACGCATTATCGAGGATTTGCATAAAGGGGATGCGGAGAACATGAGCGCCGCCCCTGAATAAGGGTGGGGCGAGATTGTGGCGGGGCTAGCTGCGCCGACGGGTTTTGGCGGTTCCTGGGCTTGCCCCATGGCGGCGGGCCCTGCTGGCAGGTTTCAGCAAGCCCCGGCGCGCCCGGCGGGCCCAGTCCATCTGAATCATTCGGATGGCGCGGGGCCTGGGCGTTCTCCGGTGAGGAATTCGTGGAGACTCAGGGTGTGGCCGGTAATGACGACGTCGGGGTTGGGGGTGTAGTCGTCGCGCCGTAGCTCGGCCAGGACCGCGGGTAGCGGAGTGCCGTTCGGCCCGGCAGGGGCTGTAACCGACTCGACCACCCGGTAGCCGACTTTGGCGGACACCGCCGCGGAGGTGTGATTGCTGGTTATCCAGACGGTTTGCATGACGGTAGCCCCCAGGGTGACCAGGCCGTATTCGCAGATGGCGCGGCGAATGGTAGTGCCATAGCCGCATCCCTGATGCTTGTGGAGCACCCAGGAGCCGGTACTCATGCAGCGGGTGGTGGCAAAGTTGGTGGCTCGAAGGTCTGTAGCACCGATAAATTCGCCCGTATGTTCGTTAAAAGCAGCAAGGTCTAATGACCATTCTTTCGAACTCATATTCGCACGGTTGGCCCAGCGGAATTGGGCTGCGGCCACGGGGGTTGAGGTGAAAAGCCAGGTGAACGCATGATCGGGAATCGTGTCACCGTAAATGTCCGCGAACGTCATAGTGCACACGTGGGGCAGGTGCTCGTCGGTGATGGCGACGATGCGCAGGCCGCCCGCCCGGATTTGGAGGGTGCTTGGTGGCCATAGAGTTTCCAACATGGCCTTATCCTAGTCCCGGTTCATCGGTTTTCCCACGCGGGATTTGGCTGCGCGTTGGCTGTGAGGCGGAAGAAATGGTGTGATAGAGACATGGATATTTCGGCTGCTCGACAAACCATTCGGTCACGGTTAATTACGGCACTACGAGAAGAAGAGTTGATTCCGCAGGATACGCCGATTCCCCCAGATGAGGACCCGGTAATGGTGTTGCGGAAGCTTCGATCCGAATTGACGGTTCCGGCCACAAATTTTGATCGGGCGGCCGCCGAATTGGCGGATAGTGTGGTGGGGTTGGCGCGGGCGCGTGAGGGCGTGGCACGCCGCTATCAAAACCGCACGTCGTTAGGCAATATGGAACAGCTGGTGTGCGAGGGCCACCCGAAGCATCCGTGCGCAAAAACGTCGCTGGGGCTGGGTGACGCTTATAAGGATGTGCTGCCTGAACAGGTGGAAACGATTCAGCTGCGGTTTGTGGCGGTTCGGGAACAGCTGGCGCGCACCTCAGGCATGCCGCTCATTGCGGCGCTTCACAGCCAGATTCCGGGGTTGGCCGATCGGTTGGCGGCGGAGTGCCCGCCGGGGTTTGTGGTGGTGCCGGTGCACCCGTGCCAGGAAGTGACGTTGTCTGATGATGTGCGGGAGCTGGCCACGTCGATAGCTGCGGAACCGCTCATGAGCGTGCGGACGCTGCGGGTGCGCGACGAGACCGGGTGCGTGCACATTAAAACCAGTGTGGGGTTTCAGCTGACCGGGGCGATTCGGGGGATTTCGTATGCGGCGTTGGCGGGGCCGGTGATTGCCGAGCGGGCCGAACAATTATTGCGCACGGCGGGGATTTCACCCTACACCAGCGACGATACGCCGGCGTTTCGGGTGGCGCGGGATTTGGCGGGGGTGCGGGTGCCGCAGGCGGATGGGAGTTCGTTTGGAGCGATCGTCCGGGTGCCGCCCCGGGGGATTCCGGCGGCGGCCTTGTTGGCGACGAATCCGCTCACGGGGGAGAATTTCTTCACGGAGTTTTTGGCGGAATCGGGTGCGACCCCGGCTCAGTGGTTTGATCGATTGTCGACGATCCTGATCCAGCCGGCGCTCACGCTCTTAGACCAGGGGTTAGCGATGGAGCCGCACCCACAGAACACGGTCATTGAGCTGCGGAATGGTTGGCCGTATGCGGTGACGGTGCGGGATTTCGGCGGGTGCCGGATTGTGCGCGATTCCGCATTCGGCCAGCGGTACGATTGGGGCTTCCTGGAAGGCACCGCACTCCTGAGCGACCGCGATACCGCCTATGACAAGCTGATTTATCCAATGATAACGAATTTGGTGTTGGGGTTGTGCGAGGCGGCGGGCATTGATCCGGGCACGATAGCCCTGGATAATCTGCCCCCGATGCTGCCGCGGAAGCGTATGTTTGGCATGCGGTTGTCGGGGGCGGTGACGGAGCAGGATTACGTGCGGATCCCCAATCCGATTCCGCCGGTTCCGCTTGTCGACGAGCTCCCGTGGGCGCGCGAACATGTGTCCGAACGCCTCACTGAAACCATGGCGGTGGAGGGCCTCACGCAACTCCCAGAGTGCGATGTGGATAATGCGGTGTCCACCTTGGCCCACGTCAAACAGGTTGTCGATCGTCGGCTCCGATTCTACCGGTCGCCGGCAGACCTGATCTCCACCGCTCCCCCGGAGCTGCGTGGCGTTGTTGCCGACTCCTTGGCGATCACCGGCCATAATGTGCACCCATTGGCGAAGCTGCGCCTGGGGTTTAGTGTGGAAGATTCCGCACTGTATGGGCCGGAAAATTTCCGGCCCACCAATCTGAAGCTGATTGGTGTTCGCCCCGATCTGCTCGCAGAGACCGGGGACGTGACGGCAATACTGCGGGCCGAGTTTCCCGAGAATATGCCAAACACTACGCTGCGCATTGTTCCCGTCCACCCGTGGCAGTGGGAACATGTGATCGGTGCGGAATTCGCCCGGGAGATCGCCGCCGGCACGATCATGGACACGGGGGCAACGCTGCCGGTGCTGCCCACGCTATCGCTGCGAACCGCACTGACGTTCCATCCGGGAACGTCAGGACGCCGGCTGTTCATCAAGACGTCGGTGGATGCGACATTGACGTCGACGCGGCGGTCCATGTCGCGGGATTCCGCCCTGGGCACCCCGCTGGTGGCCGCCCACCTGGCCGGCCTGGGGTTGCCGTGTGATCTGCTGCCGGAGATCGCAGGCTGCGCCTACGACGGCCCGAAGACGAATCCGCGGGCGGTTCGGGGATTGAGCACGCTCATCCGCGAGTCCACACCCCGGACGGCTATCACGGCAGCCGCGCTGCGGGGGCTGCCCACGGTGACGGCGGAGTTCTTTTCCCGCTACGCTCGCGACCTGCTATCGACAGTGCTGCCCACCATGTGGCATGCGGGCATCGCCCTGGAGGCACATTTGCAGAACACCCTGGTGTATGTGGATGACGACTTCCACTACCAGGGAATCTGCCTTCGGGACTTCTCCGGCCTGCGGGCCTACCGGCCCCGGGCCACGGGCATGCCCATTCGGGATGGCGCCATCACCATGACCGATGACTACAATACGTTCGTCGCCAAGGGGCATTACGCCGCCATTCCCGGCAACCTGGCGGCGTTCGTGGATCAGTTGCCTGGTGATCCACGCCAGTATTGGCGGCTGGTCCGGTCCATTGTGACCGACCTGATTGCCGAGCATCATCCGCCGCAGGCGGACGTCGACAAGCTATTGGCGCCAACGATGAAGCAGAAGGCGTTTCTGCGCATGCTGGCAGACCCGGCGCGAGGCGATGTGTACGTGGATGTACCCAATCCGCTTGTAGGATAGCTGCTACCTGCGGGTGCAAAATCTGTCGGTGGTTTGCGGTGGCTGCGTTGGGTTATGGGTATGCTCATGATTGCGCACTAGGTCTCTGGTTGGTATCAAATGAACTATTTTTAGGTAACAAAGATGCCAACCAGGTGCTTTTTGCAAGTTTCACGTTATGATTTAGGTAGTGGGCACCTCCGTCTCTAGCCAACGGAGGTGCCTGCTATTTATGTTTTTTGACCATCAGATCGCGATTTTTGACGTTTCCGCTGGTAGCAGCGTGGCCAGATGGTAGGTTCGGATGCCAGATGGATTAGGTGGCGTCCTATTTGTTCCCCTCCCTATTGAAGGGAAAACACAGCAAAATCTTCTCCACCAATCATCATGGGGGTGTTCTTTAGTTGTAAAATAGGTTCGAACTTTTTATTAAACTCTGTGTGATCATGGCGAGGAAACTGTCACCAGTAGGGTTTTTGGGTCGCCGACCTTATTTCTACGGGCATGACGGGTCACGGCTTGGGTGCTACTTCTTAAGTATGGGCATGAGAAAAATGAGCCATTGCTTAGTGGCTACATGTGATGGACTGATGAAAAAATGAATCTTCCTGATTTAAATTGGCCGCTTTTCATCCCGTCCGCTATCACGCTGGGGTTCTTAGTATCATTTTCGCCTCAAAATCGAAGACGGTACGACAGGTAGGCGTTCTCCTCATTGGCATTGCCACTTTCCTGCACGTTGCTGGTCTTTTTGTGCCTAATAACGACCCCAATCAGACGACTGCCGAGCCTCCCACAACCGGAGCAACTGCCGCCACCGACGCAAACAAGGCTACGGCAGGCACCGACCCCTACCTGGCGGAAGCTCACCTTTGGTGTTGGCATAGAAGACAACAGTGCCACCCGGGAACAGGTGGCGGTCTTCACGCTCATTGCGGATGGGAAGCCCATCTTCGAGAAAACCACCCAGAAGAATGAGCCGGTGACCTCGCAACTGGTGTGGATGACGCCCCAATTGCACTCGTAGGGGCGTCGTCAAGCTACGTGCGGGACCGCAGGCGGACCACCACCCACACGGCGAGGAAGATCAGGCCGTCGACAAACGCCATGGTTGGGGACGTCGCCGTATTAAACTTATAGGCAACCCAAAAACCCACTTGGGAGCTAATAAGCGCCACCAATAACGTGACCGTCAGCATCGCCCCCTGGCTGTGGGTGACCAACAACGCCGTGGCGGCGGGCACAATCATGAGCGCCACCACCAGCACCGCGCCGGCCGCATTAAACGCCACCACCACGGTCAGGGAGGACAGCACCATCACCAGGTAGTCCAGCAGGCGGTGCCGCACCCCAATGGTGCGGGCAAACACCGGGTCAAACGTGGCGATCGTCAACGGCCGGCGGGCCAGAATCAGCACCACCAGGGTGACCAAACCGGCGCCGCCCACAATCCACATGTCCTTCGGGCCCAGGTCGTAGCCGCCCACAATCCAGTGGGACATGGCCGCAATGTTCAAATCCCCCACCAGCACCGTGTGCTCTGAAATCATGCTGCCCGCAAACCTAGTAGAGATCAAAATCACACCAATGGCGAAAAACGCGGGGAAAATCAGGCCGGTCGCGGAGTCCTCGGTAAACCGACCGCGGGCCCGCAACCATTCCGTGGCGGCAATCACCACCACCCCGCCGATTGTGGCCCCCACCAGCAGGATTGGGTCGCGCGGGCTGCTCGCCCACAATGCTGAAATAGCAATGCCCGGCAGCACCGCATGCGAGAGCGCATCCGACAACATGGCTTGTCGACGCAACACCAGTACCACCCCGGGCAACGCCGTGGTGAGCGACACCACCGCCGCAAGCAACGCCACCGATACCGCAAAACTCATATACGCTCACCTCCGCCAGGGTGCATGGCGCCGCGCCGGGGTGCGACGATCATAGAGACCAGCACAATCCCGCTCAGCACCAGCACAATGACCGGGCCGGTCGGAACCTTGCCCACCGTCACCGATATATAGGTTCCCAATACCGACGCCACCGCCCCAAACAGGCCGGACAGAAACGTCATCCGACCAACAGTTCGAGAAAATTGTCGGGCCGCAGCCGGCGGGAATACGGCGAACGCGATCATGAGGATCAGGCCCACCGCCTTCACCCCGATCACGATCGCAAGCACGATCAGCCCGAAGAGTGTGGGGGATAAAACCGCGGTTTTGAGGCCACTGACCTTGGCTAATGTCGGGTCGAAGGTCATGAGGGTAATGGGTCGCCACAGAAACGCAACGGCGAGAAATACCACAAACGTCACCACGGCGATCGTTCGCACATCTAGGTTTGTGAGCGTGGCGGCGTTACCGAACATGAGGTCCTCAATTCCGCCTTTGCCCCGAATGTGGGAGCGCTGGATGACCTGCAAGATCAGCAAACCGCCGCCCAGGAAGAGCGACAAGACCACCGCCATGGTGGCGTCGATCCCGATCCGGGTGGTGTCCGCCACCTTATTGGCCAGCACCACCGCTATCAGGCCGGTGATGAGTGCCCCCACCACGATCACCGGCATGGACCTGGCGTCAAACCCGCCGAAAATCAGGCTGACTACCAGGAATGCCCCCATCACGCCCGGGGTGGCGGAGTGGCCGATCACGTCCGACATGAGTGATTGGCGGCGCAAATACAGGAATGTGCCCATGGCCCCGGAGCAGGCCCCAATGAGCATGGTGCCGATCACAATTCGCCGGTAGGAGAACTCGGAGAGGAACTCGATGAGGCTCATTCTAGTAGCCCCAATCCGAAGGCCTTGGTGATGTTTTCCCTGGTGAACGCCTCGTTGGTGGGGCCGGTGGCGATGATTTCCCGGTTGAGGATGGTCACATGGTCGCAGAGTTCGGCAACCGTGGACAGGTCGTGGTGCACGATGACGATCGTGGCTCCGTGGTCCCGCAGCTCGTGAAGCACGCCCCGGATCACCCGTTCGCTGGCGGCATCCACCCCGGCAAACGGCTCATCCAGCAGGTAGAGTTCCGGGGCTTGCACCAGGATGCGAGCCACAAATACGCGGCGGCGCTGGCCGCCGGACAGTTCGGAGATTTGCCGTTTGGCCAGTTCGGCAATGCCCACCCGGTCGAGGACTTCCATCACCCGGCTGCGGTGGGTGGCATTGGCGCGGCGCAGCCAGCCGAGTTCGGTGTACATGCCCATGGTCACCACCTGTTCCACGGTGATGGGATAGTCCCAGTCCACCGCGGCAACCTGCGGCATGTATGCTACCTTACGGCGCACCTCTTCCAGGGGTTTCCCGAAAAATCGCACGTCACCGGTGTGGTCCATGAGTTCGAGGCCGGCTTTGATGATGGTGGATTTGCCGGCGCCGTTCGGGCCGATAAGCCCCATGACGGACCCGACCGGCACGGTGAAGGTGGCATGTTCGATGGCGAGGGTTGCCCCGTAGGAAACGGTGACATCGGTCATTGACATCGCCGATGCGACTTGCGTGGATGCTGCCGGGGCTGGTGTTGCGGTTTTTGTTGTCTTCGCTGGGTCCATGTATTAGCTCGCTAGGGCTGCGGAAATGGTATCGGCATTGTATTTCATCACCCCGAGGTAGGTGTCGACCGGCGGGTTGGGGCCCAGCGAGTCGGCGAAGAGTTCCTTGTCGGAAATCGTCACGTCCCAGCCGCCGGCCTTCACGGTTTCTTGCAGCGAGTTAATGGCCTGCGGGTTCGCGAGATTGTCCTGGAAAATGGTTTTGATCTGCTTTTCGGCAATGTATTCGCCCAATTCCTTGATTTCCGCTGGGGAAATTTGGGATTCCGAGGTGACAAAATCCGTCGCGCGAATCTCTAGCCCAAATTGTTTACCGAAATAGTTAAATGCATCATGCCCGGTGATGAGGATGCGTTTGTCCTCCGGGATCGCATTGATTTTCTCCCGGACGTAGGACGCGGTCTCGTCCATGGATTGCTCGTATTTTTTGGCGTTTTCCTGGTATTTGTCCTTATTGTCGGGGTCCGTGGCGGCGAGTTTGTCGGTGATGGCCTGCACCACGTATTTCCAGTTTTCGGTGGAGTTCCACACGTGCGGGTCGTATAGTTTTTCCCCGTTTTCGCCCAAGTCAGGCCAGTCGAGCAGGTCTTCCTTGGGGATCGCCTCTGCGACCGCTACCTGCCTGTCACCCTGCGACCTAAGTTGGTCGATCATGTGGGCTTCCATGTGGAGACCGGACCAGAAAACCAAGTCGGAGCTGGAGATTTTTTCGGTGTCTTGGGTGGTGGGTTGGTAGGTGTGCGGGTCGCCGCCGGGCCCCACCATGACGGTCACGTCGGCGTCGGGGGCAATATTTTTCACTGCGTCACCAATGTAACCAGTCGTGGCAAAAACGGTGAGCTTTTTATTCTCCCCTTGCTTATCGACGGCGCAAGCGGTCACACCCGCCACCAGGGAAATCCCCAAAATCACGGCAAAAATGGAGCGCTTATTGATAGTGATGTTCATACCAAATAAGCATACAAATAGGGGTACAAAACGCAAAATCCCAATATAAGGTAGCTTTACCTATCTCCCACGGAAAGGTGGAAGCTCAATGAGCCCCAACCTCTATCGCTCGATATGAAACAATAGAACCATGATTCTTTCCGCCACCGATAAAGTCGCCGCTGTTGTTGTCACCCATAACCGGGTCGAACTCTTGAGATCATCTCTGGAAGTGGTAGCGCAACAAAGCCGACCAGTGCACTGGATTATTGTGGTGGACAACGGCGCCGACCCGGCCGTCGAAAAGCTCCTTGCTGAGATCGCCGGCGACCGGGGCATATATCTGCCCAGCAAAACCAACCTTGGTGGCGCTGGCGGATTCGCATACGGATTCCTGGTTGCGCTCGCGCAGGGCGCCGACGCCGTATGGTGCGCCGACGACGACGGCCGGCCCGAAGGCCCCGACGTGCTCGCCACCCTCCAAGACTGCGCGGTCCGACACAACCTGGCCGAGGTGTCGCCCGTGGTCTGCAACCTCGACAACCCCGACCGCCTCGCATTCCCGCTCCGCCGCGGGCTGGAATGGCGCCGCCTCCGCAGCGAACTCACCGACCCGCGCGGCACCGAAGTCGGCGACACCGCCAACAACCTGGGCGACGACCTCCTCCCCGGCATCGCCTCCCTCTTCAACGGGGCCCTCATCTCCACGCGGGCCATGGAGGTTATTGGCATCCCCGACTATCGACTGTTCATTAGGGGTGACGAGGTGGAATACCACCGACGATTACACCGATCCGGGCTCCCCTTCGGCACCTGCCTCACCACCGCCTACCTGCACCCGGACGGGTCCGAAGAATTCCGGCCCATCCTCGGCGGGAAAATGCACACCCAATACCCGGAGAACCCCGGAAAACGATTCTTCACCTACCGAAACCGCGGCTACCTCATGAACCAGCCCGGCATGCGCCGCCTCCTACCGCAAGAATATGCCCGATTCGGCTGGTTTTTCCTGGTGCAGCAAAAAGACCCCAAAGGTTTCTGGGAATGGCTGAAACTCCACCGGTTGGGCCGCAAAGAACGATTCTTCCGGCCATAAAGCTATAAGGTGCAAATGTAAACGCCCTCGAACCCCGCACCACAACCCCCGCGCTGTAATGCGCACTGTAATGCGCCGGCATGGTGCGGGGTTTATGGTTGATGATCTTGATTACGTTGCTGCGGAAACCCGGGACCCAAGCCACTTGGCCATTGGTTGAGGTAGCAGGTTAGATAAGCATGGTTTCTGTTCTTAGGCCAAGTCGGCTCCTGCAGGTTTGAACTGCGGCCAGTGGGAAACCAAGCTTAGAACAAATGCTGCTATTTAAATCACCCACGGCTTCTAGCTGCACAAGTTCTAAGCATGGTCTTTAATTCTGGGGCGTGTTAGTTCTTGGGGGTTTGATGTGGTGATTTTTGAAAACCATGCTTATCAAGTGTGCTGCTTTGCGATATAGCGGATATCCCCGACCAATTCACCACAACCAGTGAGTCAGCAGACTCGATAAGCATGGTCTTTACTATTCGAGCATGTTGGTCTCAGGGAATTTGGCGTGGCGCATTTCAAAGACCATGCTTATCATATGTGCTGCACGCAGCACCCTGGGGACAGTAAGTTCGATACGCACGGTTTCTGTTCTTAGGCCATATCAGCTGAAGTGTCGTTGGCAGAAAACCATGCTTATCAAGTGTGAAGTCCACAGCCCCCTGGAGATAGCAGATTAGATAAGCATGGTTTCCGCCCTGGGGGTGCGTTAGCCCCTGGGATTTAGAGCGGCAAAGTTTAAAGACCATGCTTATCAGACATGCAGCCCCATTCATTTCGCCCAACAGCGCAAACGCTGAGCTTGACTTCAAGTTCCCTCCTACTTATCTCCAGTATGTAAGATCTTTGCTGCCCCAAACCCCAGCTCAACATCAGTGCAGCACAATCCCTAAACTGCAAAACCCTCTCCAGGCACCCCGGAAGTCCGCCCTTTTAAATGAAACCAAGCTTAGGGAAAATGCTACGGCAACCCAGGACAGCGCTGCACATGCTCTAAGCATGGTCTTTCCCGGCTAGCGTATTGACTCCAGGGGATTTGATGAGCCAGATCTCAAACACCATGCTTATCAGATATGCTGCTCATGATTATTGGCACTGCCCTAATGCTCTCGGCGGTATAGCAAGTTAGATAAGCATGGTCTTTGATTATGGTTGGATTCTTGTCTAGCGGGTTTGGACTGCTCGGTTTTAAAAACCATGCTTATCAAGTACGAAGCCCACAGCCCCTTAGGTTACAGCAAACTAAATAAGCATGGTTTTCACCCCGATGACACGCCAGCCCCTCGGGGTTTAGGATGGCAGGTTTTGAAAACCATGCTTATCAGACATGAAACTGTATTCATCCCACCAGGTAGCACAACCCCTAAACCGTAAAACCCCCTCAAGGCACCCGGAAAAACGATCCCTTTGAACAAAAACCAAGCTTAGGGAAAATACTACAGCAACCCAGATGGGACAGCATATGTTCTAAGCATGGTTTCCATTCCGGGAGCGTACTGGTTCCTGGGAGCTGAACCGTCACCAATAGAAGTCCAAGCTTAGAACAAGTGCGGCAGTCAGGTGTGCCGGCAGCCGGCCTCTAGCACATGTTCTAAGCATGGTCTTTTTCTAGCAGGCACGCCAACCCCAGGGGATTCAGGCCGGAAATCCTCAAACACCATGCTTAGCATGTGTGCTACGCGCGGGCACGGTGGGAGCGCAGCGGAAGCACGGTCGCTAAGCTTGAAGTCCACCCAGTATTCGGTCCTCAATCAATGCTGATGGCGCGCACGCGCTGGTTTGCCAGGGCACAGACCACCATGATGGCGTGCACTACAACAATGATGAGCAGGATGGTTCGATACGGATCAATCCCTGTTGTGGGCTGATGCCGAGCAAGCGTGTCGGCAACCACACCCCACAGGGGGACGGCCAAGGCACCCACCGCACCGACAACACTGATGAACACGGACATTGCCTGGCCGACCTTTTCGGATGGAACGGCCTGGACGAAGATTGTTTGGAATGGTGGGTTGAGCACCCCTTGGCTCGTCGCAAAGCTAAAACCGACAACGACGGTAATCAGGGCGGAATCCGTCACCGAAATGACGGCCAGGAGGAAACTCACCGCAAGATTACTGAGCGCCAGGAGCTTGAAGAACCTCATGCGCTCCGACAACCACGGGGCGGCGAGGTAGCCTATCGCATAACCAGCGGCAACCAGGGCATTCCACACCCCATACCAGGTGGCCGAAACATGCAGCGTGGCGGTGAAAAAATAAATGGCCACCATGCTCAACGCCGACGAACTGACAGCCTCCAGGATCGCAAAGGGCAGCATCACCCGGTAGCTTTCCGAACCGACCATGGCACGGAGCCCGGCTTTCCACGTGGCCCAAAACCCCTCGGCGGGCCCGGCGGTTTGTCTGCTCATACTGTGGCGAATGGGGGCAAGAATCAGCGCCGCCACGAGCAACGCCACGGTTTCCAGCGCCATGGTGCCGGCAAACCAACCCCGATCAGCACCGATACCGGCCAAAATTGGCCCCGCCATGGACCCCATCAAGGCGAAAAACCGCAACCAGCTGAGCAGCCGCACAAGCTCCTGGCCATCCGCCAATCGGTGGGAAACCGAGGCGGCGGCCGGCAAATAGGCTGTGTCGCACATGGCCTCGATGACGGCAAGGGCAATGACCGCTAGAACGGCCGCCAAACCCCCGGTCGGGCAGAAGACCAGGATCGCAATAATCCCGGCGCTCGCAACCGCCCGCACCAGGCACGCCATGGTCATGGTGGCTATCGGGTCGTGACGGTCCGACACCACGCCCGTGAACAGCCCGGCGAGCAGCTGGGCAACCGCGATAACGGTCAGAAACCCGCTCACCCACGGCACGGAACGTTCCTCGCCAAACACCGCAAGAACGAACCACAGGCTAATGATCTTCGCCGCCAGCGATGTGGCCAGGTTGGACAGGAAGTCGCTGCAGAGGAGTCGCCACACCAGATGCTTTTTACCACCAACTATGGTCATTGCCGTCCTTCATGCTGAGCTTTTCGACGCCAACCCGGCTCCCCACCCACCCTATTGCACACAATGCGACTCGTACAAAAAACCATTCCATAAATGGAGTACTCGACACTATGGAAGGAGGTGGTCTATACGACATCATGACCTAGAACATTGATACCTTGCCTAAGCAGCCAAAACGGCTGTTTAGGTTTTCTCCGGCAATAGGGCGTGACCCGACCGCGGGAAGCGTAAATAAGCGGATCAGCGTTGTTTGAAAATAAACGCCCGCTGCATGACGAAGTTCGTCACGGTGGCCACGCCTTGGGCGATGACGAAGGAAATCGTGTCCACGACGAACTTGGGCAGCTCGAAGGAGTGCAGCGGCATCGGCACCACCTTGTACAGGATGTTTTGGACGGCAAACGTGGACAGGTACAGGATAGCCACGGCCACGGTTGCCTTCGCAGAAGTTTTCGAATTGAACGTCCATTTCGCGTTCATGAAATAGGCAGATGTGGTGCCAGCAACCCACCCCACGGCCTTAGCCCACCCCCGGGGCACCCCCAACACATAGTCCAGTAGCAGGGTTGTGCCGTAGTCGATGACGGCGCACACCACGCCCACCGCGATGAACCGGACGAGCTGGGTGCGCAGCGAACCATCGGACTGCGATGATGCCGACGATGCTGGCTGCGTGGGCTGTTCGGGCGATTCGGAAGACATGGATGCTGACGTGGTAGGAGTGGTGGGAGTGCCTGGTGGGGTTGCTGTCATAAGCCACCAGGTTACAGGCGGAGCAGTTCCCGGTAAATCTCAATACGCTCCACTGGAGACGATAACCCCCCAATATCCCGCAAATGTTTCAGCGAGTTTGGGCACAGCGCGCGCACCTCGTTCGCTGTTTTGTTCCAACCGAGGGCCTGCACAATGCTTTCAATAATCGCATCGGTCACTTCCTCATCGCTCATGCAGCTGAGCCCCAGGACCACCGCCCAAAACGCGTCCTGCTGCACTGGGTCTTCCTCCACCGGCAGCACCGCGCACATCATGGCGACCTCCGGATCGATGTCGGGGGTGCGGGAAAAATCAATGGCCTGCAACAGCGGCACAAAGTCCAAGATCCCGGAGCGCCGAATCAGATTGGCTGGCTCGGGTCGGGTGCGTCCCAGCACGGTTTCGATGGTTTCGGCGCCGGTGAGCCGGGTGTTAATCCTTGTGAGGTCGAAGCTGTCCTGGCAGGTGGCACATAACCGCATGCGGTCGATGGCGCCGGAATTGCCGGCGGGGGCAGCGCTCGGGTTGCCGTGGGCATCAACGACACCCGCACAACCGGAAGCGCCAGGACTGCCCGGCATACCAGGGCCGCCGGGAGTGCCGGAACCACCCGGACCACCAGGACCACCACTCGGCCCGCCGGCGTCGGCGTCGTAGAAATCGTCGAAGTCGTCGCGGTCGTCGAAGTCGTCAAACAGGAGATCCGCCATGGACCCAAAACCACCTACACATAATGCGGTGGGGGTGCCATTATCACGGGCGATAATTTCAATAAGTTGAATACGGATTTGCCATAAACCCACCACACAATGAAATTCATCACCATCGGCTTGTAAATGCTCCCATAATAAACTGTCGGGATCTAAGGTAGTACCCCCAAAGTTGCAACAATAACGGTCGAATTCTGGGTTATCGAGGTCGAAGCAAATCGTAATGATGTTATAGAATTCCGCCACCGTTACGGCGCTATCAACACCGATATGGCGGATAATCTCGTGGTCAGTGGACACAACCTGAGCTTGGATTATCAGCGTTGACTGCGCATAGGTAGCTGCCGCAGTGCCGCTACGGCTACTACTTACTGGGGTGGACATGGTACCCACAGTAGTGGCGAAAAATGAAAATTGCCGAAACAGTCTGAGAATTACACAAAAGAAACATGTGTTATCAGTCTTGCTTACGGGGTTAAATGGGGGCAATTTTATGGCGGCTTTCCGCCAAGCTTTTCGACGCTTTTTGCCCACGGTTTCCTGCCACCAGATAGCATATACATCATGTTTGGCCTGTTTAAGAAGAATATTTCCTCCGACCATGCCGCCGCGGATCACACAAATCTGCCGCTCGACAATTTTATGACAACCCTTATGGCACAAGAGCTACCATTCTTGGATTCCGCATCACGTATTCGGGTGTATGAGATTCTCAACACTTATGATGGCCCAACCATCACTAGCCAGGAAGAATTACCCATGGAGATCCGCGAACTCATGGACCTGTAATCCCGCTCATCCGCCCATTTATGAGTGATACGTCACGTTCTGCTGTGTGCTACCCCTCGAAACGGGGAGGAAATCCGAAATCAGACAGCGGGCGAGGTGAGGTGATCTCGCTTTCATGCTCCCGCTTACCCGGTAGTCAAACCCAAAAAATAGGTAGGGTTGAGCGTGAGAAAAATTTGAACTTAACCCAAGAAGCATAGAGAAGGTGGGCTAGACCCGAATGACGCAACGTCCAAACCTTTCCACAACCGCACAGAAACTCACCGGTTGGGGCCGCACCGCCCCCACCACCGCCCAGGTGCTTGCCACCCCGGACGTGGAAGAGATTGCTCGTGCGGTTGCCCTGGTGGCAGAATCCAACGCCGATAAACCCGACTATCTCAAGCGGGGTGTGATCGCCCGGGGCATGGGCCGCTCCTATGGTGACCCGACCCAAAACGCTGGCGGCCTGGTCATTGACATGCAGCCGGTGAATCACATTCACTCCATCGACCCGGAGACCGCCATTGTCGACGTTGATGGTGGTGTCACTCTTGACCAATTGATGAAGGCCGCCCTGCCGTATGGCCTGTGGGTTCCGGTGCTGCCGGGCACCCGCCAGGTGACCATTGGTGGCGCCATTGGCCCCGACATTCACGGTAAGAACCACCACTCTGCCGGCTCCTTCGGTGACCATGTGGTGTCGATGGAATTGTTGGTTGCCGACGGCCGGATCCTGCATCTTGAGCCGGAGGGCACCCCCGACGACCCCAAGGGCGACCTGTTCTGGGCCACCGTTGGTGGCATGGGGTTGACCGGCATCATTCTGCGGGCCCGCATCAAGATGACCAAGACCGAGACCGCCTACTTCATTGCCGACGGCGACCTCACCGCCAACCTGGATGAAACCGTGGCCTTCCACTCGGATGGTTCCGAGCACAACTACACCTATTCTTCCGCCTGGTTCGATGCGATTTCCCCGGAGCCAAAGCTGGGACGGGCCGCTATTTCCCGCGGTTCGCTCGCAACCTTGGCCCAGTTGGAGGAGTTGGCGCCAAAGCTGGCCAAGGAACCCCTGAAGTTCAATGCTCCCCAGTTGGTGACGGTGCCGGATATTTTCCCCTCCTTCACCATGAATAAGCTCAGCATGATTGCCATTGGGGAATTGTGGTGGCTCAAGTCGGGCACCTATAAGAACAAGGTGCAAAACCTCACCCAGTTCTACCAGCCACTCGACCTCATTGGGGAGTGGAACCGTGGCTACGGTTCCAAGGGCTTCTTGCAGTACCAGTTCGTGGTGCCCACCGACGCGGTGGATCCGTTCAAGGAGATTGTGCGCGATATTCAGCGTTCCGGCCACTATTCGGCCCTGAACGTGTTCAAGCTGTTTGGCCCGGGTAACCGTGCCCCCTTGTCGTACCCGATGCCGGGCTGGAATGTGTGCGTGGACTTCCCGATCAAGAAGGGCCTGGGTGCGTTCTTGGATGATCTGGACCGTCGGGTCATGGAGTTTGGTGGCCGGCTGTATTTGGCTAAGGAGTCCCGTACCTCCGCCGAGAACTTCCATAAGATGTATCCGGGTATGAAGGATTGGTTGAAGTTGCGGCACGAGATCGACCCCACCGGGGTGTTCGCCTCCGATATGTCCCGTCGACTGGAACTGAACTAACAAGAAAGGCATGTGAAGTAAAAAATGTTGAACGCTGTGGGTCAAGCCCAAAGTATTCTATTGCTCGGCGGCACCTCGGAGATTGGCCTGGCTATTGTCACGGAGTTTCTGTCGAAGGGCCCGGCCAAGGTGGTGTTGGCTGCCCGGAAGAATTCGCCCCGGCTTGACAGCTCTGTCGCCATGGTGAAGGCCGCTGGCGCCTCCGAGGTTGAGGTCATTGATTTCGACGCCACCGATTTCGCCAACCACCCGAAGGTCATTGACAAGGCCTTTGCTGGTGGCGACATCGACATCGCTATCGTGGCTTTCGGCACCCTGGGCGACCAGGAGGCCCTGTGGCACGACCAGAAGCTGGCCGTGGAGTCGGCACAAACCAACTTCACCGGCCCGGTGTCGGTGGGTGTGCTGTTGGCGGAGAAGTTCCAAACCCAGGGCCACGGCAATATCATTGCGTTGAGTTCGGTGGCTGGCCAGCGGGTTCGCCGGTCGAATTTTGTGTATGGCGCCGCCAAGGCAGGCATGGATGGTTTCTATGTGAACCTGGGCGAGGCCCTGCGCGATGTCGGCGTGAATGTGCTGGTGGTTCGGCCGGGTCAGGTGCGCACCAAGATGTCCACCGTTGCCGGTGAGCCCGAGGCCCCGTTGACCGTGAATAAGGAAGATGTGGCCAAGGCGGTTGTTGACGCCGTGGTGTCGCATAAGGAAGCAATCTTCGTGCACCCGTTGTTCCAGCCGGTGTCGTTGGCGTTTAAGGTGATTCCGCAGAAGATTTTCCGTAAACTGCCGTTCTAACCAGTTTTCACCGGTTTTAAGCCGTCTTAAAGGTTTTTCGCCCCCGTTTGAGGATATCCCTAGCGCAGCTGGGAATGTTCGAGGGGGCTTTGTCATGAGCAATGTGAAAGACTAGTGAGTATGACTTTAACGGAATCAGGTCAACGGGACTTCGTTGATACCTCACGGTTACAGGAATATGGTCCCGATGTCTTGAGCACCCCCCGCACCGTCGTCGGCATCATTGCCGCAGCTCTAGGCGGTGCGGTCTTCACGCTGGGGTGCTGGTTTGCGTTGAAAACCACGCACCTGCCGGCCTTTGGGCCTTCCAATGTGACTAAGGCTATTGGCACGTTTGGGACCGTGCTGGTCTTGCTCACGGTGGCCGGGCTCACCCTGTTGTGGGTGTTGGATGAGAAGAAACAACAATCGCACCCCCGGTGGCGCACTTGGGTCACCTATGTGGTCAGCTACCTGTCCCCCGCCGCATTGATCGTCACCACCCTGGCCATTCATTTGGCGGCCACCCGACTGTATTTGGATGGCATCACGGTGGACCAGGGGTTCCGCACCCAGTTCATGACCCGCATGGCCGACGGTTGGGGCCTGTCGGACATGAACTATATCGACATGCCTACCTTCTACCCGGCCATGTGGTTTTGGTTCGGGGGCCGGCTGGCGAACCTCTTGGGTATGCCGGGCTGGGAGGTGTTTCAGCCGTGGGCGTTGATATCCCTGGCCGCCGCTGGCTCCACCCTGGTGCCGGTGTGGCAGCGGCTGGTGGGCAGCCTGCCGGTGGCCACCGCAATTGCCCTGGTCAGCACGTGTGTCACCCTGGTGATGAGCGCCGAGGAACCCTATGCCGCCATTATTTCCCTGGGTGTGCCGGCCGCCGTGGTGGCCGCCCGCCGGGCGTTGGTGGGTCGGAACATGGCCATGGTGGGGTTGATAATCTACCTGGGGTGCTCAGCATCGTCCTATACCTTATATACGGCGGTGGTGGCGCTCAGCACCATGGTGATCGCCGCCCTATTCTCGGGGGTGGTGTTGAAGTCGATAACCCCCATCATCCGATTGGTCATTATCGGGGTGGGGTCCATGGCGATCGCGGCCATTTGGTGGGCGCCCTACTTCCTGGCCATTCTTCAGGGGCGCCCGGTGTCGGGGGCGACCGCCTCGCATTATCTTCCCCTGGAGGGCACGCGGGTGCCACTGCCCATGTTGGCGCCGTCGGTGATTGGGCTGTTATGCCTGATCGGCCTGGTGTATTTGATTGTGCGGTCCAGTAATTATGATGTGCGCATGCTGGGGGTGGCGCTGCTGGTATTTTACGGCTGGGTGGCGCTCTCCATGGTGTTTACCCTCATAGGGTCGACGCTGCTTGGGTTCCGCATGGATGTGGTGATTGCCACTACCCTGGCGACGGCCGGCGTGTTGGGCGTGGCCGAGCTGCGGATTTATGCGATCCACCAGTGGCTATTCCCCCAAGAGTTCGACGTGAAGACGTCACGGATGATTACCTGCGTATTCCTGGCGATCCTCGTGGTAGGCGGCCTCAGCTATGCGCAAAACATTCCGAACCAGAATGCGGACCCGATTGAACGGGCATATTCGGACACGGATGGTTACGGGGAGCGGGCCGACCGGTATCCGCCGGATTCTACCCAGTACTACAAGCAGGTGGCGGAGTTCATCGACAAGCACATGGGGTTACAACGCAATGAAACCGTGGTACTCACGGACGAATTAAACTTCATGTCGTATTACCCATACCGGGGTTTCCAGGCGTTTACCAGCCACTATGCCAACCCACTGGGGGAATTTGACGTGCGCAACCAAACGATTACGGAGTGGGCGTTGAGCAGTTGGGAAAACGCCAACACACCCGAAAAATTCTTGGCAAAAATGCTGGAGGCAAAGTGGCGAGCCCCGCAGGCATTCGTGTTCCGGGCGGACCTGGAATCCTATAAGCAGGACAAAGCCGCAGGTAAAGACAGCAGCGGGTGGGTGTATGACCTGGCCGAAGACATTTACCCGAATAATCCCAATGTGCGGTTCCACGGGCTCCGGTTCAACCCGGAAGTGTTCGTGGGCGACGGCACGGAGTGGGAAGTCAAACAGATTGGCCCATTTGTGGTGGCAGTACGAAGCTTCGCGAGATAACGCAAGGTAGAAGATGGATAACGTAGACGAGAAACAGAGCGATACCCCAATCGACCCGCAAGTCGCGCCCGAGGCAAGCGACGCTTTGCGACGCCAAGTGTGGCGGCAAAACGCCATGTTACGACGGGTGGCCGCCATCAGCGGTGTGGTGGGATTTGTGCTTTTCATGCTCACCCCATTCATGCCAGTGGACCAGGTGCAGTCCTCCCTGACCTGGCCGCAAAACGGGAACCTCAATAGCGTCAACGCACCCCTGGTGTCGTATGCACCGGAAAACCTTGATATCACGGTGCCGATCTCCGCGCTGAAATCCCTGCGTGAGGACGAAACCACAGTGGTGAGCACCCTGCCGTCGACAAGCGAAAAAGCGACCGAACGTGGCCTCTTCGTGCGCTCCGACAAGGGCGCGCTGGACGTGGTGCTGCGGGATAACGTGTTCTTCCAAATGGATGCCGAGGAAGTGGCCGCCCTGCCGCGGGATGCGGTGCTGAAAATCCACTCGGGGCTGAAAGAAACCTGGGTGGAAATCCCCGGCGCCACCGACGCCAACGGTCAGCCGCTGCGCAAGGCCAACGATAAAAAGGACGATAAAGAAGATCTGCGCCCCCAAATTTCCGGTATTTACACCGAGCTGACTGGGGATGCGGAGCCGCTCATCCGGGCTGGGCTCAATGTGCAGGTGGAGATCAATTCCCGCTACACCTCCTCCCCCACCGTGCTGAAATATTTCACCATGATCGGCGGGGTGTTGTGCACCCTGGTGGCGTTGTGGGCGCTGTTCCGCATTGACCGGTTGGATGGTAAGGGCCGGTATCCGTTCTGGCCGAAGGGTTTTTTCCGGCCGCGCCCCTTGGATGGCCTGGTGGCCGGGGTGTTGGTGCTGTGGTATTTCTTCGGGGCGAACACGTCGGACGATGGGTTTATTTTGACCATGGCCCGGGTGTCGTTGGAGTCGGACTATATGGCCAACTATTACCGGTGGTTTGGGGTTCCCGAATCCCCGTTCGGTGCACCCTATTATGATTTCTTGGCGCTAATGACCCGGGTGTCGACCGCGTCCACGTGGATGCGGCTGCCGTCGCTGGTGGCTGGCTTGTTGATCTGGCTGATTGTGTCCCGGGAGGTATTGCCGCGCCTGGGTGCGGGGATTACCGCCCGTAGGGCTGCGCATTGGACGGCGGCGCTCATGTTTTTGGCGTTTTGGCTTCCCTATAATAATGGTTTACGACCGGAGCCGATCATTGCGTTGGGCACGTTGACCGCCTGGGTGTCGTTCGAACGTTCCATCGAACAGAAGCGGTTGACGCCGGCGGCTATTGGCACGATCATTGCAGCGTTCACCTTGGCGTGTGGCCCGACCGGCCTGATGGCGGTGTCGGCGTTGCTGGTGACGCTGTCGAGTCTGATTCGGATCATGAACCGGTGGTTAGGCTATTTCGGGGTGACGGAGGATTCCACCCGGTGGCAGCGGATCAGCGGGTGGACGGCCATGTTGGCGCCGTTTATGGCGGCCGGCACGTCGGTGTTTATTGCCGTGTTCGGGGATCAAACGTTGGCGAATGTGCGGGAGTCCACCTATGTGCGTGCGGATAAGGGCCCGTCGTTGCAGTGGTTCCAGGAGTGGGTGCGCTACGAGGTGCTGTTCCAGCAGGAGGTGGATGGGTCATTTTCCCGCCGGTTTGCGGTGTTGATTGCGTTCATGAGCATTGTGTTTGTGTTCGCATCGATGTTGCGGAACGGTAAGGTGCCTGGGTCGAGCCGGGGCCCGTCGCTGCGGTTGATGATGATTTTCATCGGCACCTTATTCTTTATGAGTTTCACCCCGACGAAGTGGACCCACCACTTCGGGGTGTGGGCCGGTATCGCTGCGGCCTTAGGCGGCCTGGGGGCGATTGCTTTGAGCGAGTTCGCTACCCGGTCGCGGCACACCCGTACCCTGGTGTTGGGCGGGTTGTTGTTTATGTTTGCGTTCGCCCTGTCGGGCACGAACGGCTGGTGGTATGTGTCCAGTTACGGGATTCCGTGGTGGGATAAGTCCATCCAGTTCAAGGCGATTGAGGCGTCCACGGTGGTCATGGTGATTTCCGTGATTGTGCTGCTGGTTGGTATTGTGCAATCGTTCCGGGTGGGGTTGGCCACGGAGTTGGATGATGCGTCGGCAGCCTATAAGAAGGCGGACCGGAAACCCAGCCGGTTTACGTTATTATTCTCCGCCCCGATTGCGGCGTTTTGCCTGGTGGCGATCCTGTTTTCCATGCTGTCGTTCGCGAAGGCATTTATCACCCAATATCCGGCGTATTCGGTGGGCTTGGGGAATATGAACAGTGTTGCGGGGAAGACCTGTGGCCTGGCGGATTATGTGCTGGTGGAGACAAACACGAACGAGTCGTTCTTAAAGCCGCTCACCAGTAATCTGGGGGAGTCTCTCCAGGTGGATAAGAAAACCCGGGGTTTTGAGCCGGATCGGATTCCCCAATTGGGGAGCGACCAGCTGCCAGATCTGGTGAGTGCGGGGGATCGCCTGAATGTGGAGGGTGGCCGCAGCACCACGAAGGGTGTGAATGGGTCGAAGTGGGTGCTGCCGTTTAACCTGGATCCGGCGAAGGTGCCGGTGATGGGCTCGTATACGGTGGGCCGCCAATACTACGCGCAGATCACCACGGACTGGTATGACCTGCCGAAGTCCACGCCGGAGGCGCCGCTGATTGTGGTGTCGGCTGCGGGCATTATTGAGGGTGTTGACGCCGATGGTGTCACCCAGGAGGGCCGGAAGTTGCTGTTGGAGTACGGCAAGAAGAATCCTTCCGGCGGGGTGGATAAGTTGGGTGAGACCCAGATGCTGGATATTGGCCCGAAGAAGAAGTGGCGTAACCTGCGGCTTCCTATTGATGATCTGCCGAAGGAGGCGGATGCGGTGCGTATCTATGCTGAGGATGATTCGCTTGACCCAGAGCAGTGGCTGGTGGTGACGCCACCGCGGGTGCCGAAGCTGGATTCGTTGAATTCGGTGGTTGGTAGCACGGAGCCGGGCTTGTTGGACTGGTCGGTGCCGTTGCAGTTCACATGCCAGCGGCCGTTTAGCCACTATGCGGGTGTTGCGGAGATTCCCACGTTCCGTATCCTGCCGGACTATAAGGGGAAGCGTTCGGGTGCCAGCTTCGAGGATTATCATGGCGGTGGCGTGTTGGGCACCGCGGAGTCCGTGAATTATTCCTATGAGCTGCCGGGTTACGCCAAGGATGACTGGTTGCGTGACTGGGGTTCCCTGGAACTCTATGCGCTTCGCCCGAATTCGCAGGGCCAGACGCCGGATGTGGCGCGCATCGACCGGACCACGAAGACCCGCTGGGGTTGGTGGTCGCCAGGGCACCAGAATATTGATACGGATAAGAAGGATTATTTGAATTAGCCCTTCGCTTGACGACGCTCACCTCCCGGTGGGCGTCATTCCACCTCCCCCACCAACCACCCCACGCTCGCCCACATCTGCCCCTGCTGCCCTGCAGCCCCACCCCTGCCAGCCCACATCTGCCCCCTCTGTGCGCCTTCCCCCTGCTCCGGCGCTGCACATGTTCTAAGCTTGGTTTCCCATTTCTATGACCACCAGCTCCTGGGGGTTTGCCGCCTTTGCATAAAACACCATGCTTAGCAAACTTGTGACCCTCTTTGAAAGCGGTAACACCACAGACCCACCCAGGGCTTCATACCTTCTAAGCATGGTTTTCAAAATCTACCGCCCCAAGGTGTCACATGCAGCACACCTGATAAGCATGGTCTTTAAGGACAGCCGACCTAAATCTGAAGTGTCGTTGGTTTTTTGGACGGGTGTTTTCCTTTCCCCTGGTAGAAAAAAAATTTGTGTGACAGGAAAGGAAACCGGCCCAAGGCTGGGTGGTTATGGGTAAACTCACGCTCATCCAACGACAACAAGCAGTAGAATTATTCGAGCAAGGCTATGGGTACGTTCTAGTATCTAGGATGCTCGAACTCAACCAATCCCAAGTAGAACTCTTAAGCCGTATGTGGCGTATCCATGGCAAACTATGCCTTATGCGGAGGAAAAACAAACACTACCCGTTCGAAACGAAAAAAGAAGTCGTAACCCGGTACCTACAAGGCGATAACCCTATCGAGCTAGCAAAACAATACAACATCAGCTCGGACAGGCTGATCCGTATATGGGTGAAGAAATGGAAAATTAGTGGGGACAAAAGCCCTACGACCCCGCATGAAAGGATACCCACCAGCCGGGGACACTAGCGCGCCTTTGACCGAGGTAGAAAAACTCCAACGCGATAACTACTACCTACAAATGCAGGTTGATGTCCTAAAAAAACTCAAGGCCTTAAGAGAAATGCCACCAGGCGAGAACTCACCTATATAGTGGCATCTCTTAAGGCAAACTACCGGCTTGATACGCTCCTTACCCTGGTAGGGCTTGCCAGGTCTACCTACTACTACCACCTGAAAAAGATAAGAGAACACTATGATAAACACGCCAGATTGAAACAAGAAATCTTCCGGTTGTTCCACGAGAACCATAAAGTATATGGGTGCCGCAGGATCAGGCTTGCATTATTAAACCGCGGCTGGGTGGTATCGAAAAACTTGGTGCATACCCTGATGCGGTCTATGGGGCTGCGGTGTGTGATCAGACGCAGGAAATACCAGTCTTACCGGGGTCGGGTAGGAAAGATCGCCGGGAATGTTCTTAGCAGGTGTTTCACACCCGCTAGGCCGAACAAAGCATGGGTAACGGATGTGACAATGTTCCAGGTGGCTGGGAAACGAGTGTATTTATCGCCGGTTATGGATTTATATGACCGCAGTATCATCGGGTATTCCACATCACTAACTTCTACGGTTGAGTTCGCGGTGACGAGTTTGAAACAAGCGTTTACTCAGGCGGGGTGCCCTCATGGGGTGGTAGTGCATTCGGATCAGGGTTATCACTACCAGCATGAGTCCTGGCGTGGGGTGCTTGACATGTTTGGTGGTATCCAGTCGATGTCGCGGAAAGGTAATTGTTGGGATAACGCGGTGATGGAAAACTTTTTCGGCCATATGAAAGCGGAAATGTTCCATGGGCGGTGTTTCACGAGTACAGATGAGTTAATCACTGCTATTCGTGAATACATCACTTGGTATAACATGACAAGGCTGCAAGGAGTACTCGGTGGGCGTACCCCGATCCATGCTAGGTATCAAGCACTCGTGGTATAAATAACCCAAACGGATAGGAAAACAACAATCCAAAAAAACCACGACAGTTCAATCTCCTGGAACCAACGTGCCAGCCGGGAAAAGACCATGCTTAGAACATGTGCGGTAGTCAGGTGTGTGGGTGGGCCAGCGCTAGCACATGTTCCAAGCTTGGACTTCTATTAGTGACGGTTCATACCTCGGGACAGAAACCATGCTTATCTAATCTGCTGCCCCAGGTGTCGCGTGTAGCATACCTGATAAGCATGGTCTTTAAACTCTACTATCCTAAATCTCCTGGAATCGATATGCCCCCAGATGAAAACCATGCTTAGAACATGTGCAGCGACGCCTTGGGTTGTTGGTAGCGTTTTCCCTAAGCTTGGTTTTGCGCAAAAGGGTGGACTTCCAGAGTACCTGGAGGGGCTTTTGCAGCTTAGGGGTTGTGCTGCCGGGTGGGATGAATATGGCTTCATATCTTCTAAGCATGGTTTCCGCTCTGAGGACACGCTAGTCCCTGGGGGTTAGGGCGGTAGATTTTGAAAACCATGCTTAGAACATGTGCAGCAATCAGGTACGAGGGCAGGCCGGCACCAGCATATGTTCTAAGCATGGTTTTCCATTTTTGCCAACTCGTATCCCCTGGATTCTCATTCCGCCACGCCTAAACACCATGCTTAGAAAGTCCGATACCATATCAAGGGCTTGAGGTGGCACCTGGCACCATAATCATGAGCTTGGGCTTTCTCCGTCCACAGTTCAGGTTGCAGCTTCACATTCGATAAGCATGGTCTTTCAAATCCGCCACCCTAAATTCCCTGGGATCAATACGCCAATCAGAACAAAACCATGCTTATCTAATCTGCTGCCCCAATGGTTACGGCAAACCAATCCAGCAGCAAACCTTCTAAGCATGGTGTTTATCCTGGGGATGTGTCGGCTCCTGGGTTCAAATCAGGCTTAGGGGGTGCCGGAGGTTATTGCGTCGAAAAGCCTTCGGGGGGTTGGACACCAGGCATGACCTGCGTGGCGGGGGGCGCATCAGGCGCGGGCTCTTCCAGGGAAGTCAACGGCAGGTGGGGGACCGTGATGGGGCCGCTGCCTTCGATTTCAATTTGTTGGACACAATGCCCCCAACACGACAGGAATGTGCCGTAGAGCACGATGGCAACACCAACCCACCACGCGATCTGGAGGTTTCCGGCGGAAATGATGGTGTTCCAGGCGAAGTGGAGGAGGAAACTCGCCCCCAAGCCACCGAACATGTATGCCAATCGCTTACGCATGGGAATGTCAGCCAGGTAAATGGCATAGCCGACCCCCAACCCGGAAATCGCAGTCAAACATACGTGCAGTCCAGGCCCGGCAATCGTGCGATATCCCCACACGGCCAGGGCGCCGTCCACATCCGAATTCGGGTCAATCATCGCCCCGAAGCTTCCATAGACTATGTTTTCGAAAGCCTCGAACCCCAGGCCCACCATGCCGCCGACCACGAACCCGTGCCACGGCCTGCTGAATCGCTGCGACACAATGAGAATGAGGGCGACGCCTAAGAGTTTGGAGATTTCTTCCGGGTAGGCCCCACCGAGGGCTGCCTCGAAAAACATCAGGTTGAGCCGCTTTAACACCGTGCTGATGGGTGAGCCAATCACCGACACCACCCCGATCGAGGCGCACCCACCCCATAGTAGGCAGGTCAGGTACCATTTCCAGTTCAGCTCGTCTGGCCACATGGGTGATACCCGAAAAATTGCGGTGCCAACTATCAGGTAGGCGATGAATCCGGCCAGGTTGATGAGGTTTACCGGCGCGTCCACGAGGAAGACACTCATACCGATGCTGACGAGTGAAACAATCACCCCGATGATCATGCTGACGATCAGCACGGTTTTTCCGTAACGCAGCATTAGAATCCCAACTCCTGTTCTCCCTGCATGGGTTTGATGAGCGGCTGAAGCATGTCACCGCCGCCATTGCCATCACCCTCACCAGCACCGCCAGCATCACCGCCAGAGCCGGCCCCGCCGCCGGACCCAC
>CAJZGD010000002.1 GCA_915275065.1 uncultured Corynebacterium sp.
CCTGCCGATCGCCTTGCCCCATGCCTTTGGCCTGGATGCCTTGGCCGGGGTAGACGTAGGCAATGACGGGCTCGGCAAGAATGGCCTGACCACGGGAGACCACTTCCCCACCGATACGGCAGGTGATTTCCAATGCGGGCTGCAGCCCGATGCGTCCGACGCGTTCGACGGTGATTTCCACCTCATCGTTGAGCTGCACCATGCCGTACATGGAATAGGTCCAGCTTTGGACGGTGCCGTGGCGACCGGCAACTTGTTGCGCGGTGGCGGACAGCCACATGCCGTGCACGAGTGGTGCGGGCAGACCCACGAGCTGGGATGCGTTGTAGGAGGTGTGGATGGGGTTGTAGTCACCGGTGACAGTGGCGAATGGGGTCATGTCGGCGGGTGCGGTGACCACGGCACGGTCAACGAAGGACCGAGGAGTGTCGACGATTTCCCCGGTGACGCCACCATAGGCGGGGGCCGGCACGGGGGTGTTGGTGCCGGATTGGCGACCGCGAATGGCGAAGCGTTCCATCATGGTGGCTACTTGTTCGCCGTCCGAATACAGTTCCAGTTCCACCGTGACGATGCGACCGGAGGCGGATTCGGCGATGGATGCGCAACGGCTTGTGACGTCGATGCGGCGGCCATCGGCAAGTTCGGCAAGATCTACCTTCAAATCGACCACATGGTCGAGATGGACGGCATTGAGCAAACCTTCGATAACTGGGTATCCGTCAGCCAGTTTTCCAGTGCCCAGGGCAGTATAAATCGCGGGCCAGCAGGGGCCGACAAGCACGTCCGGAGTAATTTCGGCGGGGTTGCCGCCGGCCACACCGGCATGGGTGCGGGGCAGTTTGGCCGGCAGGTGGAAGCTGTCGTGGACGTCACCATGGTTGTCAACCTCGGGCAGGCCGGCGATGGTGTCACCTGCTGCGGAGACGGAGCCTACGCCGGCGACGCCTGCGAGCAGGGCGAATACCGCATCGGGGAGGCGGTCATGGGACACAACCGGGCTGGCCCCAGTAGCAACGGATTCCGGCAACTCCAGCGGAATGTCGACATGTTTGACATGGTAGGGGCGGCTGTCCTCGGGGAGGTGCTCCCAGGTGGAGTCGGCGTTGATGCGAAGAATGAACTGGTTATCGTCTTCTTCGATGAGGTCGAAGGCGGTTTCCGGCAGATGGTAGGCCGGGTTGTCGATCAGGTGGCCGTGCCAGGAAATGGTGCGGGACTTCAAGATGGTGTCCGCCGGGGTGTCGGCCAGCCGGGAGAAGGCCGGTTCAACTTCGCCGGTTTCGGTGGCGATTTTGTCTACGCAGGCGGCTTCGAAACGGCCCAGCAGGTCGGCGACGGGCTCGTCTACCTGGGTGATGCCACCGACGGAGATGGGGCCGGGAATGACCCGCACTGCACGTGCCGGATAGCGGTCGTCGTGGGCTTGCCACAGGGAGTCCAGGCCGAACCACCGCTTGAGGTCGCCGTCGATGATGGGCACCCAGGGCATGGGTTTGTGGTGTTTGCGGTTCAGCGTAATGAACCAGGCGGCGTCGCTGGGTTGCACGGTGATGTCGCGGGCCTGCGGGTATGCGGCCAGGAGCTTGTCAACGGCCGCAGGTGCGTCCGCGATATCGGCAATCTCTGGGAAGAGCGTTTCCACTTCCCCATGGTCCACGGGGTTGAGTCGGGCCTCGACGCGGTGCAGTAGGTCAAAGAATCGGTCATCCCAGGTGGGGTCGGTGAAGGGATACGCCAATTCGACAAAGCGTTCGACCCATTGGGCATAGGTCATCAGTTCGACATCGCCGAAGTAGGGTTTCGCGGTTTTGTTGATTGCCTCGATGATTTCCGAGGCGTGATCCGCGTAGGTATCGGGGTCGAGTGAGGTAATGAGTCGGGAGGCCCGGGCGAAATCGTTGTCGATCTCGTACAGGTCGGCAAGCAGGTGTGATTGCCCGGAGGTCATGCCACCGTCGGACTTGAGGCGGCCCACCCAGCCTTCTTCAATGCCAGGGGTGTTGACGAGGGCTTGTTTCACCTCGTCGGTGGTTTTGGCTTCCTTGGTGGCCATGGCTGCGGTTCCGACGAGGATGCCGTCGATAGGCATGCGTTTGCGGCCGTGTTTCAGCGACCAGTCGCCGGAAATATATTGGGCGGCCTTGTCAGGGGTGCCAATGCCGCCGCCTGCGACGATGACCACGTTGGGGCGTTGCCGCAGCTCTTTGTAGGTGGCGAGCAGCAGGTCGTCAAGGTCAACCCAGGAGTGGTGACCGCCGGCGTGCCCGTCCTCAATTTGCACGATGATGTCGGCTTCGGGGTTGGCGTCGGCGATTTCCAAAACGCTGCGGATTTGAGCGATGGTGCCCGGCTTGAAGGCGATGTAGGGGTAGCCGTCGGCGTGCAGGTCGGCGATGAGCTGGTTAGCTTCCTCCAATTCGGGGATACCGGCGGAAATGGTGACACCGTTGATGGCAGAGCCTGCAGCACGAGCCTTGGAGACAATACGTTGCTGACCGAATTGGAGGTTCCACATGTACCGGTCGAAGAACATGGAGTTAAATTGGGCGCTGCGGCCGGGCTCCAACTGTGCTTGGAGATTGTCGTTATTGAAGTTGAAAACTTCCTCCGAATACTGGCCGCCACCTGCCATTTCCGCCCAGTGGCCGGCGTTTGCTGCGGCGGCCACAATATCGGCATCCACGGTGGTGGGGGTCATGCCGGCCAGGATGATGGGCGACAGGCCGGTGAGCCGGCTGAAGGCGGTTTGAACCTTGCGCTCCCCGGTGGGTAGCTCGATGACGCGTGGCGCGAAATCATCAAAGTTAATGAGCTTGGGCAGTTCGGTGCCGGGGGTGGCGAGATCATCACGCTTGGCTGGGGTGGAGCCATCGAGGATGATGGCGTCGGTTTGTTCGGAGGTGATCTGGCCTAGGGTCTTGTCGAGGGTGAGCAGATAGTCGTGCTCGCCGACTTCCCATTCATATGGGTCGATGAGAATGTAGTCGCCGAGCCGTTGGGCATCCACCACGTTGAGGCCGCACTTCTCCGACCATTCGACCGCCTGTGCGACAGCCTCACGGTTGTGTTCATGGTGGAATGCGGCTTTCACTCCCAGGTCAGCGAAGGTAACATCCACGTGTTCCCCGCCGCGCTCGTGGGTGTCAATGGTGGCATTATACTTATCGACGGCCGCCGTCACCGCCCGCTTAACCGCCGCCAGTTCGGCACTGTCTCCAGAATAGACCGCCCGAACGGGACTGTTGATCACGCCGGGAGCAATGGGCAGCAACCCTACCGGCACGCCTTGCACAGACATCATCCTACCGAAGGTGGCTTGGGATGCAGCGGCGCCCAGGAGGAAAGCAAAGGCCACATAATTGACAAGTTTCTCGTCATCAACCCAATTGTCACTGGGCAGTTCAGTGAGGCATTCCACCCCTAAAATGCCCTGGGAATGGCCATATGCGGTGTATTTGTCTGGGGTGAAACCCAGTTGGCCGAGTTGGGTGACGGCAGCAATTTCCCCCAGCAGAATCCCCGGCACCGACACTGCCGGTTCAGCATCAATTTCTTCCGGCTTGATGACATCCGCGGATTCCGCGGCAATGATCTGACGTAGTCGGGTCAGGCCACCTGGCACAATCTGAGATACTTCTCGAACGACGGGAGCAATCTTGAGCTGCGCAGCATCAATGAGGTGTTCCAATTGGGTGCGGATATATGAGTCCGTACCAAATGCTGCCAGGTTCTTTTGCCATGCCGAGGCTTGACCTCCAAGAAGCACACCAACGTTAGTGATTGCATGCAAGGGGGAAAGGTTCATTCCACGTTCCTTCACTTAGGTTTCGATTGGGTTGCCAAAAATAACAGCAATACCTTTACGGAAGCGTAGGTTACTTCTCCGTAGGTTTCAATGTGAAAAAAATCACTCAAAACAATCTGTGCACTGCAACCGCCCTGTTTGCCCTGCCAACAGTTCTCGCGCACCACTACCCGAACCGGATATGCGCCATGCCATCCGGTCGAATACTTGTACGCAACCCAGCTATTTGGCGTAATCGCGCCAAGCCGCAGCGAAAAGTCGATCCAAAGACCATAATGGTGGACATTTTGTGAGGATTGGCCCCATGCCCGCACACACCAAATATCGAACAGCCTTGCTAGCTTCTACTCCATCTTGCCAAGCACCCGGCAGGAACCGGCCGCGTCCGGCGCCAGGATGCTCATCCAACACCAAGAGCCCCTGCGCTACAAGTGGCGCAGCAGCCTTATCGAGCTGAGATTTTCGCCACCCATTCCAGGCACGAACGTGCGCATCGGTGGGATCGGCCAACGCTAAAACCTGCAGAAAATACCTGGCGCTATCCGTAGACACCGCAAATCGGTTCGCCACCTCCGCTACAATCTCTGGGACGGCCACCAATGGGTCATGGGGATCCCCCGCTGGCCCACCGGTGCGGCCCAAATCCATCAGCAGCCCATCAAGATGCCCCTCCAACAGCACCCGAATGGGCATGGTATTCCGGGTAAAATAATCAAGTTTCCGATAATCAGCCGGCCCCACAATATCGATTGTTCCGACCTCCCACTCCCCAGCATCCAATTGCTGCTGCCCATAGGTTTTCAGGTTCTGCAGTTTCTCCTGGAATACCCCGCGTGCGGGATCATCGAGGCTCGTGTTGCCGATAAGGTGCAGCAGTGTCGCCAGATAATCACCAGCAGAATATTCATCCAAACCAACCGGCACCTCTGTGGTTTCGGATAGTGCAACGTTGGTGAGCCAGGAAAGATCATCGAACTGGGGCATTGCCTGCTGGAACTGGGCAGCGGTGATATGCATGATGGGCTTGCCGGTGTTCGCATTCAGTTGCGCTGCCATGGCAGCGATATCCAGCCCAATCTCGGGAAAATCCGCATCGACCCCGGCACCGAGCACGTAATCAATCCGCGTCAAGCCCCGCAATTGAAGAATGGCAACATGCATATCCGGCTGGCTCAACCCGTACCGGTTTCGCACCGCCGCAGCTGGCACGCCTTCGCCTGGGCTCACCACGAGGCCGCCCAACATATAAGCGCACGTTTCCGGGGTAAGGATAGTGCGGGCTGCAAGCTGCGCCGACTGGTCCGGCCGATCCTGGCGACGAGACCACGCCAGAATCACCCCAAGATAATAGACGAATTCCGAACGGGTGAGCGAAAGATCCGGGAGGTGGGAATCGGCCGAATCAGGTTGATACACCAAAACCCGGTTGCGATTATACCGCCAATGTCGATCACCATCATAGTGACCGGCATGTGCGTCTCGGCTCTGCCACCCAGAACCAAATATTCCCAGTTCTGTGGCCCACAGCAGGAAACGGCACACCTCTGCGACAACGTCGGGATCCAAGTGTCGACCGGCCAATCCTGCCACAAGCGTCTTTTCCCTGCCGATATAGTCCAACCAGCGAAATGTCATCGTGGTGGCCGGCGTCGGATCCGAATCGAGGCCGCTGAGCACCTCCCAAAGCTTGGTGGCCTCATGGTATGGATTGATGCTTCGAGAGCCCCGACCGGTGCGGCCAGTCACCGTAAACAACAGTGATAATGCCGCCTCACTCATATCATTCGTTTCGGAATAATCGGCCATGCTCAACCAACTATGGAGTCGCCGCACCTGAGAAACCAGGGATAATAGTGATTCCGCAATCACCGAATTAGAACCGAATAGTTTTTCGATCGTTGCCAGTTCCGGGTTTTCCCATAACTCTTCGGCCTGCTCCGTGGTCACAGCCC
This sequence comes from uncultured Corynebacterium sp., assembly GCA_915275065.1. Classification (GTDB taxonomy): domain Bacteria; phylum Actinomycetota; class Actinomycetes; order Mycobacteriales; family Mycobacteriaceae; genus Corynebacterium. The sequence goes on from CAJZGD010000002.1 coordinate 5,761, forward strand.
GCAGCGCGATGCTCATGTTGAGATCCCGGGGTCGGAGCTGACTTAATGCCCCCACCGGCACCGCGCCAATACCATCAGAAACTTGAGCGATGGGAAGCCCGGAATCGGCATCGATAAGCATCCGATCCCGACTTAAAAGCCATGTCCCGCCGCCAGGACGATTCAGTGCCGCGCACAGGGGAACTGGTGCCCGAAAACTGCCCAATGGTGTGACCAATCGATAATCACCGATGCCACCACGGGGGCCAAAAGATAATGCGATATGCGCACCATTACTTACTCCGCAAGGGCCGTCCTCCGTGGTGGGGTAGGCCGAAACCACGAGAGAATCTGACATAAGAAACTCATGGTCGGCCGGAATTCTAGTACGCCGCAGCCCAGTAATCTTTATGCCCGGCACACTGGTGCCACGTTTGAGTGGTGAAAAATATTCCATGTCGACGATCTCCCCGGTTTCCCACACCGTTGCAACGTCGTCGACAAGCACATAATGCGGCCCGGTACCCACAACCTTGCCGTTGCATTCCTGCGACCCCCAGGGGGCAAGCAACTCGCTGTCATTGCGGGTGCGGGCCCCCAATAGTCGACAATGGCGAGTACCCTGCGCATCGTCATAGCGCACCGCAATCCGCTCCCCCACCAACCAAGCCGAATCGAGGGTGCGGCAATCTTTGGGCAACCGGCCACGCGCCACGATGGCATCACCGTCGACCATCTCAATGCTTTGCCCGCTCCGCACCGCGACCGCTGGGTAGGCATCATAAAGCTCAAAGCTCTTATGGCTTCTGCAAACCTGCTCAAGCATTGGCCAGGCCAATTCGCTCATAACCCCACGACTGATACGTAATTGCAATTCTGCCACGGGGTCAAAGCTTCGAAGTTGCGCCATCGCTTTGGAATTTATCGACGCTAACCTCTTATCGAACACATATGCCAACTGCTGAGTCTGGAAAACCTCCCACTCCGGCCCGGAGCCAGCAAACCGCTGCTTTGCCTTCACCAAGCGGGTTAACGCAAGACTCGCCAGCCGCCGAGCGGGCTTCGACGCCGCAAATGCATCAAAATTGTTCGCAATAGTTCTAATGTTCAGGTTTGCGGCAAGCCAACTGCGCAGCCGCTTATGGGAATAAATCCCCGCCAAGTCACCCCGATCCGAGTCACTAGCCCACTCCTGCCAGCGCAATTCCTCATCAAAATCGCCATCCCACTCGATACCACTTGCACACAATGCATCAACAAGTTCGATGGGGAAAATCGAAAATCGGGGCGCAAGCGACAGGCCCGACAACGACACGCTCCGCACCGCATCGACTAACCTGCGGTCAGGCGGTAACGCTTCCCTACGCCCCAGACTGTGCAGCCATTCAACCAAATCCGCCGCTAGAGTCGGGATAGCGTCACAATCGTGGAGCAACGATAAAAATTCCACCGCCGTAAGATGCACCGGCCTAGACTTGCGCAAAACCTCCCGGTAATCAGGCTCTTTTGACGCCAGCATCACCAACAACTCGTGAGCCTCTTGGAAAAACCCAGCCTCCGATCTGCGGAAACCTGATAATCCCAGAACCGCCTCAAGAAAATATTGATGCTTATCCTCAGGGATATCCTGCAGCACCCCCGCATATGCCCCCACCCCGGCGCGCATGACCGCAATCATCACCTGTGCGGACGACTGTAAATCGGTACGCACCTGATCGCGTAACTCCCGCACGCCCGCAACCCCTAGATTGAAAAACTCAACAAAAGTAGCCGCCCGCTGCGACGCATCGATAGGAAGATCATAATCTCGTTCAACCTGCCGCGCCTTGGCGTAATAGTGCTTGGCATAAGTGTTTTTCTCTACCCTGGCGAAAATGCGTGCTAGTTCATCAAAAATCGGTGGAATCACCCGCGGCGCGGCTTCAAACAGCGCATCGTTCAGTGTATCGAATCTAGTCCACACAGCGGAAGCATCGGTGTCAGCAACGCGCCTGGCCCACTCCATCGTAGGAATCAGGTCCAGGACATACTGTGCACCTTGAGGATCGGCCGCGAGTGCTGCCGCCGGGAAACCGGTTGAGGCAGGTGGCACATAGCCCACCTTTTGCTTTCTAGTTGGCGATAATCCTGCTGTCTTCATGGCAATGGTTTCTGCTTTGACCAGCGCATTCGGCACAAGTTTCACGACCACATTCCCTGTTGGCCCTATAAATTCCATGGCATTGAGTGGGGTAGTTTTCTTCGGCCGACCTTGACCGATAGCAGCAATATTCATGGAGCTTCCTTGTGATGAAGTATTCCGCATCCCAGTATGACAACCTTGGGTGCGGATCGAGAGTGAGGCGAAATGGACTAACGTTAACCCTTTATACTCAGATCTGGCCACGTTGGACAGGCTTATTAGTGAGGGGGTATTTTCAGATTCATTTTCTTCCTATCAGGGCCTCCTCGTAGTTATAACTGCATTGTGATATATCGTGCCATGGTTTTACCGCGAGTATAGCGAGGTTGCGGGACATAACTACTCCGCCTATTCGAACTTAATTGCGAATTGCTCGCTGGTTTCATATGGGGCTTCGTGCAAGGCTTCAAAAACTCCTAAACTGACCCAGCCAAGACAAGACCTGACGTAGCTGAGGCGAAGCATATTGTTTGCCGCAAGCTCCCCTCAGGCAAAAGCTCCCCTTTCGCATCAACATAGTGGGATACGTTGCCAACTATTGCGGAAGGGGAGCTTTTGGCTTCGCCTCCCCATCAAATCTCACCTCAAATCGGCCACAATCCGACACCTCACAACCACGCTGATGCCAAACTGGCACCAATCAAGATCACAATTCATGCTCAAACAGCAGTCAAATCACCGTCTGATTGGCTCGTGGGAGATTCTGCCAAATGCCAAAGCTCCACTTTCCAACAGGTTATGGGAAAATCATGAAGCTTGATTGGAAAGTGGAGCTTTGAGTTTTTTACGCCGCAATGCGCCACAAGCCCCACCGCGAATAATGTGAGCTACGTTGCCGGCAAAACACCGCAAAACACCATAAAGCTGCCACATAAATGCCCACACTGCAAACATTGCACCGCATTCACCAGGTTTTGATGTACTAATGATCTTCCCTAAAATCTCCCCTTCCCCGCACTACCTCTACCATCAACTTTTCTGCCGTGCGGCAGAAAAGTTTCAACCCCACCAATCACGATTGATTAGTGGGGTATCAACAATAGCCTGCTATTGATGTGACAGATTGGCGTTCAACCAAACCTGACCAAAGGCCCCCTTAATGAGTGTGTTACTGATGTTCTTCATCCAAAGGGACCACTGTGACATCAGCAGCGGCTTCAGCGGCTTTCTCTTCAGCAAGCTGCCCGCTGACCTCGGGGTCGACCGGCGATTCCCGAACCTCAATCTGGCGGTCGTCACCCACGCCAGATCCCTGATTATCACTTCCATCGTGGTTGGCAGGTGCTGGAGCATTCTGCAATTCGGGTTTCGCCTGAACACCGTTGGCGGCGGCCTCCTCAGACTTAGCAGTAATCCCGAAGAATTTGTCCAGGCCTTTCACGTTAAACTGCGTGGACATGTACCGACTATTATTACTGGTGTTCCATTGGGAAACCACAATATTCATATCGGCAATCGTGGATCCCGGCGCAATGTACCCACCGTAAAGTTGAGTGAAGTTATTGGGGGTTTGCGAGGCGCCCCACCCGCCATTACCTGCAACAACAACGTGGGCAGGCTTAATATCGTTCCAATTGGTGTCAATACGGTCGGAAATGCGTACCTCAATGGATGCGGTTTTTTCGTTGAACATGCACAGCACCCAATGGTCTTCGATCCGGCGAAGGGACATTTCGCCGGCTTTCATATTGTCCCTAATGATGGGGCTGATATTCCTGCCCCCATTGGCTTCCCAACCCCCATTGACATAGTGCTCCCAGGTATTGCGGTCCCCGATTTGCTCGGGCCGGAAACGACTAAGATAGACACCATCGTTACGGTTAAAGCGACTGGACATGACATAAACGTAGCCATCGTCACCACGTTCCCAGGTGAGAAGATCACCAAAACCATTCATGAAGTTCCTGCTGGTCGTAGCAACAGATGACCAGGTTTGGCCTTGGTCAGTTGACTTCCAGATTTGGGTGCCACGAACATTACCGAGCCCTTCATTCCACATACCCTGCATGTAGAGAGTGCCATCAAGGTTGATGACGTCCGAAGGGATGAGCGTCAAATTATTGTCGTGATTATACTTGAGCAGTTGCTCAATTCTATCGCCCTTATTCAGGGGCCGTTTCACAACAATTTGGCCGTTGTCATCATAGGTGGCGATGGCGCCGATAGGGCTCATCCAATTGCCTTGGCCAAAGCCATTTCCGCTGAAAGAGTCGCCGAAGATAATGGCGAATTCTTTGTTCTTGTTGATTGGCACCATGATGCCAAGATCACCGGCCATAGCTCCCACATGATCTGAGATGCCACGCCCTAAGATGTCTCCCATTTTTTTGGTGATGATTCCGGGGCTTACTTGCATGATGAGTGGCACGATCTTGGAACGACCGAGGAGTTTGAGGATTCTTTCCCACAAATCAGAGGATCCGCTGGACCCACTAGACTTGTTGGAATCGCTGGAGCTACTAGAGCTGCTGGATGACAGATCAGAGCTTTGAGCACTCGCGTTAGGTGCTACAATAACGCTGCTAGTGATAGCCATGGTGAGGGCTAACGCACATACGTGTTTATGAGACATACATTGTAGGCTAGCAAAGGGCCACAGTTATTACTCATTCCTAGACGAAAGCTCACCGCGGATCTTATCCCGCAGTGATTTCGGCGCGTCACACGCACAACAGTGAAGAACCTCCCGCAAGGCGGTTTCGGCAGCCACTTTTTCGGCACAGGCGGGGCATTCACTGATATGGTGTTTCAGCCGGCGGCAATCCTCGTCGGTAAGTTCGTTATCTACCAGTTCGTAAAGAAATATATGTAGGTCATGGCAATTACATTCGCTAGAGACGTGCGGGCGCGAAGCCGCCCATTCGGTTTCGTGCATGATGTAACCTTCCTTATTGCTTTTCGACGGCATCCAAACCAATACCGTATTCATGCGCTACATCTTTTAACGTTTCTCGCAACTGTTTTCTTCCCCGGTGAAGCCGGCTCATGACCGTGCCTACCGGCGTACCCATAATTTCCGCAATTTCCTTATATGATAATCCCTCCACGTCGGCGTAATACACCACCATGCGATAGTCCTCAGCCAAACCATTCATGGCATTGGAAATCGTTTGGTCAGGTAAGCGTTTCAATGCCGCCACCTCGGCAGATTCCAAACCCACTGCTGTGTGAGTAGAAGAATCAAGCAATTGATAATCAGTAACGTCTTCTGCTGAAGATTGCAGTGGCTGCCGCTGTTTCTTACGATAAGAATTAATGTAGGCATTGGTCATTATCCGGTACAACCATGCCTTCAGATTAGTGCCTGGAGTGAAAGACCCAAAGGCTTGAAATGCTTTGATATAGGTTTCTTGTACCAGATCTTCGGCATCTGCCGGATTGCGGGTCATGCGAAGCGCGCCACCATAAAGTTGGTCAAGAAGCGGCAGGGCCTCGGCTTCAAATCGCTCTTGTAGTTCCGGTGTAGTTGCAACCATCAGGGATTGGATCTGCCTTCCTTGTCGTCTGTCCCCTAGTGTACTGGGCAATAAGCACTACGCCTATTCTTGGTTTATGGCCAAGAAGAAACCACATTCGGCAACACCAGCACTCAAAATTTTAGAGGATGCTGGGATTTCCCACGAGGTGCATACGTTTTCTGCTGGCAGCGATCATTTTGGTGAGCATGCTGTCGCAGAATTGGGGACAGATCCAGAACGAGTATTTAAAACGCTCGTCGTTGATCTCAGCGCTGGGAAAGGACCCAAACGCCAGTTAGCGGTGTGCTGCCTGCCAGTAACATACCAACTGTCGCTGAAAAAGGCAGCCGCAGCTCATGGTGTTGCAAAAGCCATCATGGCGGATCCGCATGATGCCGCAAAGTCATCGGGCTACATCCCTGGTGGGATCTCACCCATTGGGCAAAAGCATCAATTGCCTACGGTTATTGACGAGTCAGCACAGTTATGGGACTCTATTTTTGTCTCTGGGGGTCGTCGTGGGCTAGACATTGAAATCACACCGCAAGACTTAGCAAACGTGACAGAAGCAAATTTCGCAGATTTGCTAGCATAACCAGTGGTTAAACCCACATTTTAAGGTATTTACACCATCCATTTCATTGTGTATTTCTTAAGTTATGATCCCCCTGATCGCCCCAGCACACGATGTCCATGATCGATGGTACGGGCGGCATACATCTCTGACTAAAACCCAGTGGGTTGCCACCAAAGAATACGATTGCCTCCCTTATTTTGAGAAGCTCCTCCTTCATGCTGAAGCGCTTCGAAGAAGCACCCGGGTCGCAGTGATTTGTGGGAAAGCCGCTGCTGCTATCCGAGGCATTCCGATTCTCAATCTTCAGCACGATACCCGGGTCACGTTAACATTACCGGGCAAACCACATACTCCTTCCCATAATCAATGGCCGGTCATAGCCCACTATCGGCGTGCCAGTCTCCCTGATTCGGACTGGGAAGAGTTCTGTGGGTATCGAATCACCACGCCTGAACGAACCTTCACCGACATTTGCGCTATTGATGGTGATCTAGAGGGGTTAGCTTTCATTGAGGCCGCACTACATGCAGGATATCGAAAAGATACTTTTCAGAAATATCTTGATGACCGGCGAGGTGAATGGGGAATCACCAAAGCCCGAAAAGTGCTTGCCATGGCTCGCTATGGCATTGATTCTCCCAGCGAAACTCTTGCCTATTATTTGGTGGCCCAGGTGTATCCTCAAGCCGCTATTGAGGCACAAGCCCAAATGAGCATTAAAAAGCCCAGCGGTTTATATTCCAGAATCCGGGTTGAACTGCTACTATTCGGATGGCTTGTGGTGGAAATCGATGGTCGGATTAAATATGGTGGCAGCGATTCAGCCCGAGTCTTATTCGAAGAACGGGCCCGAGAAACCGCCATTCTCAGCATGGGGTACCACATTTTACGATTCCACCCATCAGAGCTTATCGACAAGCTTATTCCCACCATTGCGGTAGTTCTTCGCCAAAATCCTCACCGGCATAGTCCAGAAAAACATACTGTTCCTGATTTAAATAATCCGCCGCTTTGGGCATCCTTCGCATAAACTGCGCACCAGCCCTTGCCTCATGCAACTTTGTCGCACATTGATAGCCTTCCCATGCGCTTTTTACCACTCATTCTTTCGTGCCGCTCATAAATAATCTGATTTTTCTTCACAGGCAGTAGTGTTCAATGGCTTTTCTGCCTGATGCCGCTCACGGCAAAGCTCCACTTCCGACCAAAAGGCTAAATTTCTAGCGCTTTTCATGCAGAAGGGGAGCTTAGCTCTATTTGCCATCCCACCCAGCTCACTCTGTCGAAATATGCTGAAGCTCCACTTTCCTCATAACCGGACTTATTCTGGCAAGTTTTAAGTGAGAACGGGAGCTTTTATTCCCGCGCAGCGAACAATACCGCCTTTACGGATATCGCCAAAGCTCCCAATCATCCTCGCATCCCTTTATCATGGTTCACATGACAGAAAAACCTCGCCCATTTAAATATTGGGAAGCCCCTCTCGCACCCCACACGCTTCACAAACCCAACAAAGCAACGGTGCGAGTCCCAGGGTCGAAATCAATCACCAATCGGGCTTTAGTTTTAGCTGCCATTGCCGAAAATCCCACCACCATCACCGGCGCTCTCTGGTCCCGTGACACACAGCTCATGACACAAGCCCTGAAACGTATCGGCGTGGATGTCCAAGCAGAACCAGATCCTGACTCTCCTGCTAATGCCACAATTTTTGTGGAACCAACTGGGTTCACCGGCGGCACAGTGGACTGTGGACTGGCAGGAACCGTCATGAGATTCGTTCCGCCGTTAGCCGCATTGGCTAACGGTGACGTGTTTTTTGATGGTGATGAACATGCCCGCCAACGACCCATGAAGGGAATTTTAGATGGATTACGTGCGCTAGGGATTTCAGTTCAGGGAGATAGTCTTCCATTTAAGGTTTCGGGCAATGGCTCTCCCACAGGCGGCACGGTAGAGATCGACGCCTCAGCATCATCACAATTTGTTTCTGGCTTGTTGCTGGCGGCCCCACGGTTTACCCAAGGAATCACTGTACGCCATATAGGTGAGACGCTCCCAAGTATGCCGCACATCGAAATGACTGTTCACATGCTGCGACAGGCCGGAGCTAGCGTGGACACCACAACGGCATATCAATGGTCCGTATCACCTGGTCCGATTCGAGGTGGAGTGGTACGGGTGGAACCGGACTTATCAAATGCCACACCGTTTTTAGCAGCTGCCGCAGTTACTGGTAGTACCGTGCGGGTGAAGGATTGGCCAGCAACTACGACTCAACCGGGTGACGCGATCCGAAATATTCTGGAGCTCATGGGATGTACGGTTTCACTCGCTGATGGTGATCTCATCGTTACCGGGCCACCACGAGGGTCACTTCAGGGGATAGATATTGACATGTCAGATATCGGCGAATTGACCCCCACGGTTGCGGCAATGGCAACCCTAGCAAATTCTCCATCAGCATTGACGGGCATTGCCCATTTGCATGGCCATGAAACAGACAGGCTGAAAGCACTAACAACAGAGATCACTAAAATTGGTGGCCAGTGCTCCGAACTCCCCGATGGGTTAGCCATCAAACCGTCAACTGGTCTCCACGGGGCACGTTGGTGCACTTACGACGACCACCGCATGGCAACCACAGGCGCCATCATTGGACTAGCCACCCCCGGAATCGAAGTGGAAAACATTGAAACAACAGCCAAAACCCTACCGGGATTCGACCGGATGTGGGCAGATATGGTGCAAGAAATGGGTATGCCATGATACGTTCCTGGGATGAATCTGATGTCAAGATCCGCCCTTCGAAGCGTTCTCGTCCCCGAACTAAAGACCGGCCCAAGCATGATGATGCCAAATTTGGCATGGTGATAACCAAGGATCGAGGCAGGTGGGGGGTAGTTTTGGATGATCAGGGTGCCGAGGATAACCCCATAGTGTGCATGCGCGCCCGGGAACTTGGCCGCACCCCCATAGAGGTCGGTGACCGAGTGGGAGTAGTTGGTGATACATCTGGACGAAAAGATACCTTGGCGCGAATCGTCAGGTTAGCTGAACGACAATCCGTGCTGCGGCGCACCGCTGATGACACCGACCCGTACGAGCGCATTGTGGTAGCTAATGCGGAACAGCTTTTGATAGTTTGCGCCGTAGCAGATCCACCACCCCGAACTGGTTTTGTGGAACGCGCCCTGGTCGCTGCGTTTGTGGGAAACTTGCAACCGGTTATTTGTTTAACCAAATCTGATTTGGCAGATCCCACTCAATTTGCCACCGAATTTGATGCTTTGAATGTGCCGGTTGTGATATGTGGAATCAACGATCAGTTAGAGCCCATCTTAAACATCGTGAATGGCCATGTGACCGCCTTAATCGGACACTCCGGGGTTGGGAAATCCACCCTTGTCAATCGCATTATTCCCCACGCCCAGCGGGAAACTGGCGAGGTCTCCGGGGTGGGGAAAGGTCGACACACTTCAACGCAAACAGTGGCCCTACGGTTACCAACCAATGGGTGGATCATTGATACCCCAGGAATCCGATCTTTTGGGCTGGCCCATGTGAATGCAGATACAGTCGTGGGAGTGTTCGAAGACTTGGCTGAAGCAGTACACGATTGCCCACGTGGCTGCACTCATGCTGGACCACCGACCGACCCGGAGTGCCAGCTAGATTCATTCGACATCGATTCACCCACTGGCCGGCGGGTTATAGCGGTACGGAAATTGTTGGCTGCATTGCGTTCCAACGTAGATTGGAAATAATGACCGTAGGTTCTCAAGCTCCCTTACACACAGTGTCTATTTGTTCACTGGTCATTTGGACTGTAGATTTCTCCCCAAAATCATCAGCGATATCGGAGTTGAGGTAAATTTTGAGTGTCCCATTCCCGTCCTCTTTTTCCTGCTTAATGCTTATGTCAAGGTGACGATTGCTGGGAACCTCGTCGAGATCTTCTTGATTTTCAACCGAAAAATCCACGGCAGAGATCTTGGTGTCATTAAACTCGATTTTCACCACATAAGGAATGGTGCGATCTTTAGGATTAATACGCAAGGTCACCGGTGGATTAGCAGGGAAAAGCCACCGGATATTCAGGTCTAGTCGGGCACGATTATCCTCAAGCTGTGCGATAGAGCCTCCACGAAGTTCCGCAAAATGTTCAACCCCCGAGGGGAAGCTATTGGGAAATTTACTGTCGCAGGTATTGAATGCATATTCGCTACCAGGCACCACGACCCCCTCCGGGATATTCTCTTTCGAAGTTATGGTCGAACCATTGCCTTCAACGTTGGGTCGTGATGTGCTGGTTTTGGCCGTTGTGGTGGTCGTTGTCGAGCTACGTGATGTGGTACTACGTAGCGTAGTGCTAGAAGGAGCAGTATTGGCAGTTGCCGCCTCGGACGTAGGGTTATTCTCCGCGGCAAGATTGAGCAATGATTGCATATTGCAGCCAACTAACAGTGGCATTGTCATAAGCGCCACCAAGATTAATCGCTTAGATGCTATATCGCGCATGACATATCCTCTCTATTACCTATCATTGAATACATCCCCATTAAAGCCTTATCAGATTTGATTCTTCAAGAGATCGGACCAATAGGGCACGCCACAGCAGCAATATCAAAATTGATACTATGTTCGAATAGGCGTGTAGCAAACGCGATATATCAATAAATAAGCGAACTCACATTCGACAATAAGCCACCACGGCAACTATCAAAGCTACCCCTTATGTTGATGACTTCGGGACCTTGCACTGTGTCACCACTGTCTTATTACTTATTTCCATAACTGTTTTATTGGTAAAGTATTTTCCAAGCTCCGGCACTAAATACACCACAGTGGTATACCCACCTGGAAAGATCTCGTTCTGACCCTTGTCGATTTTGTTTACCTCATCGTTCTTTGCTGGGTCATCCGAACCAGTCTGTGTCTCAACAGCTCGGTTGGTTACATTCTTGAAAGCAAAACGCATATATACCCGGTCCTTCCCCTCGGGAGCGGACCACAAGGTGAATGTACCGTCCCGATCCTCAGGCATCTTCCCTATCGTAAACTGAAACATCCGCCGGCCATCGGTACTATCCGCCATGAAACCACCAAGCAATGCTGGCTCATTCTCCGGCGTCAATTGCGTCATGGGTAAAACCTCCGGCGAATCCTGACGCCGCAGAGTACACTCCGTCAAATCTATCCGCGTTCCCTCCTTGACATTGCCACCGGGGACGGCTTTTTCAGAAGCATCAGCGGCTTCAGCGGCAGCTGCTGTTTCTGACTCTGGTGCAGGTGACTGAGTTGGCTGCGTATCCTCCGCCGCACAGCCTCCCAATAATGGCACAAGCAGCAACGCACATAACGAGCTTCGGATCCCGAACATGTATTTCTTCATAAACTTCAGGCTAATACAGTTCACAGAATCTATCTAAGTTATCAGACCTCGTTAGCCCCGTTATTTGACATCTAACGCACAGGAAGAAGCGTCGAAAAGCTTAAAGCAACTCCACTATGACACCCAACTCGGAAGGATCAAACCACGCCAAATAATTAGCCAATGCATCACCAACCGTGAGCTCCGCATCCTCATCACCCAAATCGGCAGCATCAATCACCGCAATTGCCTTCCGCGTAGCAGCTTCACTCGACTCAACGTCAACATGAATCGCCGCAACCGACTGTAACGAAAACGTCGGAGGATCCAACGACACCACAGACTCCCCCAGCTCCGGGCGGTACGTTACTACAGAATCTGGCACGTCAATGGAGATCACCACTCGCCGATGCGGGAACTTCTCCACCTCACCGGTGGCAAGCAACCGCAGCGATGCCCGTGAAGCATCGTCAAAAACATATTCCGAGAAATCCTCTTCGTCCCCCTCAATAAAGAAATCCCGAACAGCCGGAGTCACCATAAATCCATAACCCGACCTAGCGGTCAGCTCCCCCGACTCATTCAACTGCCAGAGCATGTCCACAGTTGCTGGCACATATACACGCATCTAGAATTCACCCTCAATATCCAACAACCCTGTGATCTCTACAATCGCTCGATCAAACTGCTGGTAATACACCCCCACCAAACCAGCCTCAACCGCACCACGAACATTCAAAATTGAATCATCAACCATAACGCAATCCCGCATTGGTAAATCCAATGCGTCCGCAGCTGCTTGGAATGCTTCCTTACTAGGCTTCTCCACCCCAATCTCACCGGACAATAGCACCGCGTCTACTATGCCTTGAGTTTCTAACACCCGAATGGGATCAGCAGCCGGCCCACCCGGATCATTCGATAACACAGCAGTCGGAATACCCACCTGCCGGACGGTTTCTAACAGGTTGCGCCACCGACGCTGATCCTCATCAGTACCATCCAACACCCCCACATAGTCAATAATTAAACCACGCACCGCTATTGTTCACCTCACAGAGAAATATTTACGTTAAGATTTGAAGTACCACATATATTGTGGCACGTCCTGGGTATATTCTTGCATAACCTGTGCAGCGAATCATCCCCAACATGAAACTTTTACGGAATTTTATTCCCTCACTGTCACCTTCGGCGGCCCGCCATGGGAATCACAAAGAAAGAAAGTGATACTCATGTTAGAGCCCATCCCGGGTTTGTCTGTGCTTAAAGTCCTGCTACCTGCGACAAAAGCAGCCATGCCACCAGCCGAACCAAAACTTATTCCCTTTGATATTAAGAACACTGCTACCGCATTGGTCACAGTTGCCCTGTCCTGTGCTTTTGGTCTACGTCCGACAACCATACTGCGAGCCGAATTATATTCCAATCAAGTACGTAGGCATATCAATTTTCGATTACGCCATGGGGCTATCGCCCAACGCCGCAATTTCAAAATCAACTCATTCCACTTCAATACACGCAAAGAATCATCGCAGTCCCTCCTCATTGATGTCTTTGGCTCCGTAAGCGTAGGAAACGAACATCGCGCCTACACCGCCCAATTGGTGAAATCTGCAACAGATACCAGACTCACAATGCGAACCTTAAGGGTCATCTAGCCTGCCGGCGCTAAATATCCCGCTGCCGCAGGGAGGTTACAGCTCTCTGCGGGCGCTCGCTGATGCCTGCCAATGCCCACACAGCTGTTTACTCATGCTTGTGGATGTTTCCGGGCGGGCTCGGCTCCGACAAAAGCTCCACTTCTGCCCCAAGATGCCGCAAATGTAAGCCAGGTGCAGGAGAAGGGGAGCTTTCAGATCACGTGACCCACCGTAGTCCACACCGCCTGCCCCAAACCAGTCCGGCTACGCGCATCAAACCATCCACTACTTTGAGCATCATGTCTTCTATCCCACTAGTGGCGAATGGGTTGGATGATCAAAAGCTCCACTTCCAATCGACATAAGCGGTTTTGGCAAGAATCAAATCGAAAGTGGAGCTTTCAGTCTTCGTGCCCTACCCGCCTGTGCTGTGCGCGGACTCCATATACCTCTATACCCATCTTGCAGCACCACATCATTATGATGCACGGCACTTCAAAAACGCTTATCCAGTTACCGGAAACGGAATTCATCTTCTCAACACCATGATGAGCCGATGGCGACTTACGGAACACCGGCATAAGCCAGCATAAGCCCAGCACAAGCAAGAACAAGAGCATGCTTGCAGCAATTCACCATCCATCACCGTGTTACGAACCCCTCCCACCCATAGGTTCACATGAGTTTCCCGCAACCATTGGAAGTAATCCCAAAACTATGCTGGTATCCCTCAGCCTGATGAGTAAAACATGACCGAAGAGCACACTCACCCGTGTTTATCAGGCCCATAAGCTCCACTTCCCGATACAAGGATCCGCTTAAGATGCCCGCCAAAGGTCGAGTGTCTGAGGGCCGATGCCCCCCCCTGATGCTGACAATGATTCGCTCATGAAAATCCGCAGGGCCACGTGCAACCCACAATCGTGAATATGCACGTGCCCCTGCGAATGCTTCAGATGCTTTATGCGCAACAGCTTGGTTTTGCCACCCATGCTGCAGCTTGGCATGGACGCAATGAAAGCGGCAGCACCATGGCGCTATGCTTGGGCCTCCTCAGCTGCCGCTGCCATGGCTTCTGCTTGCGCCTGGAATTGCTTGCGCAGCATGAACAGCTGCCGCACGGTTTCTTCCTTGATGGCATCCTTCATGGCGTCGAACATTTCGCCGCCTTCTTTTTGGTACTCCACCAGGGGATCCCGCTGCGCCATGGCACGCAGGCCAATACCTTCCTTCAGGTAATCCATTTCGTAAAGGTGCTCACGCCATTTTTGGTCGAGTATGGGCAAAATCACCTGACGCTCTAAATTACGCATCTGGGCTTCACCGCCAATCAATGTGACGGCTTCTTCCAACTGTTCATATTGGGTGTGGGCATCAAGCAAGACGGCCTCCAACAGATCATCTGCGGAAAGCTCACCAGCAGCACCGAATTGAGTGCCGTCGATAAGCTCCTCAACCGTCATGGAGGGACCGTACAGGGTTTCCAGGGCATGCCAAAGGGATTCCAAATCCCAGTCCTCCACATAGCCGTTCATGGTGGCGCCACGCACATAGGCGGTGATGGTTTCGTCAATCATGGCTTGGATGTTGGCGGCAATGTCGGCGGATTCGAGAATTTCGCGCCGTTCCCGATAGATCACCTTGCGTTGCTCATTCATGACCTCGTCGTATTTGAGCACGTTTTTCCGCATTTCGAAGTTTTGGTTTTCCACCTGGGCCTGGGCACCCTTGATGGAATTGGTCACCATTTTTGCTTCGATAGGCACATCGTCGGGGACGTTGAGCCGGTTCATCATGTTCTCCATGGTTTGACCAACGAATCGCACCATGAGGTCATCACGCATAGACAGGTAGAAGCGGGTCAGCCCGGGGTCACCCTGACGACCGGAACGACCGCGCAGCTGGTTGTCAATGCGACGGGACTCGTGGCGTTCGGTGCCAAGCACGTACAGGCCACCGGCTTTGCGAACCTTTTCGGCTTCCTTTTTGGCCTTTTCCTTCACCTTTTCCAGCTCTTCATCCCACGCTGCCTCGTACTCTTCAGGAGTTTCGATGGGGTCGAGGCCGCGTTCGCGCAGGTTGATGTCGGCAATAATGTCGGGGTTGCCACCCAACACGATGTCGGTACCACGACCGGCCATGTTGGTGGCCACGGTCACCTGTCCGGGCAAACCGGCACGGGCGATGATTTGGGCTTCCTGCTCGTGGAATTTAGCGTTGAGAACATTATGTTTGATGTGCCGGCGTTGCAGCAACTTGGAGAGGTATTCCGAGCGTTCCACAGAGGTGGTACCCACCAGAACCGGCTGCCCCTTGGCCACACGTTCGGCAATGTCTTGCACCACTGCGGCAAATTTGGCTTCCTGGGTTTTGTACACCAGGTCAGTCATGTCTTCCCGCTGCGGCTTTTTGTTGGTCGGAATCGGCATCACATCAAGCTTGTAGATTTGGTGCAGCTCGGCAGCTTCGGTTTCAGCGGTACCGGTCATGCCGGCAAGCTTGTCATAAAGCCGGAAGTAGTTTTGCAGCGTGATGGTGGCGAGGGTTTGGTTTTCGTTCTTGATTTCCACGCCCTCTTTAGCCTCAATGGCTTGGTGCATGCCTTCGTTGTAGCGGCGGCCTTCCAGGACACGACCGGTGAAGTCATCGACGATAAGGACTTCACCTTTACTCACGATATAGTCTTTGTCCTTGGTGAATAGTTCTTTCGCTTTGATGGCATTATTAAGGTAGCTGACCAGCTGCGAGTTTTCCGGGGCGTACAGGTTTTCGATACCAAGCTGGTTTTCGACGAATTCGACGCCTTCTTCCTTCACACCAACGGTACGTTTACGGTGATCAACCTCATAGTGAATACCTTCGCGCATTCGGGGCGCTAAGGCCGCGAAGGTGGTGTAGAGCTGCGATGGACCATCGGCCGGGCCGGAAATGATGAGTGGGGTGCGGGCTTCGTCGATGAGGATGGAGTCCACCTCGTCGACGATGGCATAGTGGTGGCCACGCTGAACAAGCTCGGACAAGGAGTGCACCATGTTGTCACGAAGGTAATCGAAGCCGAGTTCGTTATTGGTGCCGTAGGTGATATCAGCATCGTAGGCGGTTTTACGCTCTTCAGGTGTCATGTTGGACAGGATCACGCCGACTTTCAGCCCCAGGAACCGGTGGACGCGGCCCATCCATTCCGCGTCACGCTTGGCCAGGTAATCGTTGACGGTGACCACATGCACGCCCTTGTCTTCCAGGGCATTCAGGTAGGCAGGCAGCACACAGGTCAGGGTTTTTCCTTCACCGGTGCGCATTTCGGCAACACCACCGAAGTGGAGTGCTGCACCACCCATGACCTGCACAAGGTAGTGTTTTTGGCCCAGCACTCGGTAGGAGGCTTCGCGGGCTACTGCGAAAGCTTCGTAGAGTAGGTCATCAACAGTTTCACCGTTGGCGATGCGCTCCTTAAATTCGTCGGTTTTCGCCTTCAGTTCTTCGTCGGTGAGGTCGGCCATTTCCGGTTCAAGTGCGAGCACTTCTTCGGCAATTTTTTGCAGCCGTTTAATCTTGCGGCCTTCCCCCATTCGGAGCACTTTGGAAAGTCCAAACACGAGTCTTCCTTTGCTTGTTTTTGAGCGCGTGACAATAACTTTTTCATTGTACGCTTAAGAAGCATAAAAGGAAGAACCCAAACTATCAGTTTGGGTCCAAAATTGCTTGTCGACGGCGTGCCGTCACCCGTTATTCAGGCACGATAGAGATCAAACCATAGTCGAAAGCGTGACGACGATACACGACCGACGGTTGATTATTTTCCTGGTTAATGAAGAGGTAGAAGTCGTGACCGACCAGCTCCATCTCGGAAAGGGCATCGTCCACGCTCATGGGATGAGCAACGTGTTCCTTGGTACGTACCACCTGACCGGGCAAAACATCTTCCACCTGGTCGGCGTAGGGGTCATGATCGTATTTGGAACCAGCGGCTTGTGCTTTGTCTGCCTCTTTGACTAAGCCTTTAGCGGCTTCGCCAGTACCGATTGGGGCACGGTGGCCAGACAGGGAAATGGAACGGCGTTCCTTCACCTTGCGCAGTGAGCGCTCCATACGGGAGAGGACGGTTTCGAGAGCGGCATAGAAGGAATCTTCTTTGGCCTCTGCCCGGGCAATGTGTCCCTTACCGGTGGCGGTGATCTGGATGCGATCGCTTTCATCGGCACGACGCGGGTTACGCTCATGTTGGAGCTCTACATGGAAGAATGTTAGTGTCGGGTCTAATCGTGCGATTTTGGCAAGTTTAGAATGGACACGTTCCGCGAAGTGCTCTGGAACCTCAACATTGCGTCCAGTAATGGTCACTTTGAAGTCGGGGTTCAGGGACTCGTTACCAGCAGGCGTGGTCATAATCACGTACCTTCCTGTGTCAGCCGCCTAAGTAGAAGATGAGTGGGATTACTCACCTTTACTGAA
The DNA here is from genome assembly GCA_915275065.1 of uncultured Corynebacterium sp. GTDB lineage: Bacteria > Actinomycetota > Actinomycetes > Mycobacteriales > Mycobacteriaceae > Corynebacterium. The sequence continues at coordinate 23,426 of CAJZGD010000002.1, forward strand.
AAAAGTGGCGGGTTAAACTTCCACCTCCCAATTATACGCTGGTCATAACCTTCACGCCATGCTGATTATTCTCAGGTTAGGCGTTCGACCACCCCAATCCCCCACGTATCTTCACCCCTCTGCTGGTCAGCACCATAATAGTTGCTTTGAGCGTAGCCCCCGTTGTAATCACATCATCAACAACAAGCACATGACCAGTAAGTTTTTTCACTTTTATCTCATCAATCTGTACCGCGCCCAACCGGTTACGCCACCGTTCTGCGGCCGATAATCCGACCGCATCTTTGCCGGTTTCACTCAGGTGCGCCACTGGAACTGTAGTAAGCCCTGAGGCATAGCATACTCGTGTTACTACGTCTCCGCCGCGGACCGCGGCTGATGATTTTTTCGTGGGGGCTGGCACGAGGGTGATATCCGTATCCACCTCCCCACGGGCCTGCAAGTATTCTACTGCGGCCCGCATCACCGCGCCCAAATATGGGATCACATCAACCCGACCCCGCTCCTTCAGGTTGATGATGGTGCGCCGCCGCACCCCACCCAAAACACCGAGAGACCACACCGGGATCCCCGGGTCAATCCGAGTCGAAACTTGGTTCGGAACCGTCGACCATTCCTGCCGGCATGTTGCACACAAAATCACCCCACCTGCCCCGCAACCGGCGCATGTTTTGGGTAGCGCTAATTCCAGCGCTGCGGCAAGATAATCGGAAAATCCCATGTTATCTTGGGACGATGGTGATGCTACGGGCTCCCTCTAAACCGGGAACCTCCCGCCAATAGGTGGAGTTTCCAGAGGTAGAAAGCTGTAACGCCGCACGGGAGTCTGTAATGAAAACCGTTGATGAATTCGAACTGACCGCCACCACTGGGGCAACAATATTGCCTGAAGATAATGGGATGGCGGAGGAGCCGTCAACTTCGGCACGCCACACCGGGGTGTCCGTGCTCACCGTGCCAACCAATAGGGTGGAATTCACCGACCATTCCAACGTGATGGCAGAGTCCCCAATGGCTGGAATGAGTTCGCGCACATTGGTTAATTTGCGATCCCCAGCGGTTGGACGAGCCACCGTGGCCACATACACTCGACCATCCACGATGAAGGCGGCCTGCACCCCGGTGGGCGATAACCGCAATACTGATATGTCGCCATGATTCTCCCCCAGCTCTGAGGTATCTACCTCAGTCTGAGAAATACTGCTGTTGCTTGAACTTTGAGCAACCCGCATGACCTTATTACCATCCATCACAGTCCATACCGCCTGGGAGTTGGCCTCAAATGTGGGCTTGGTTAAGGTGGCTGCGGTGAGGATCTTGGTGGAGTCGCCATCAACGGGCCCCATATAGAGCTGGGATTTTTTATCCCCCTCCGCGTTCGTGGTCACCACCGATGCCGCAACATTGGTATGGTTCAGGCTGGCCACATCCATGGATTCAATCCCACCATTGGTACCAAGGAACCCCGGAACCGCCACCACATTGCCGTCGGAAATACTGGAGGCTTTGCCGTTGGTCAAAGCGTAAAGTACACCGGCAGAAGTGCCGGAAGCGCTGGGGTTATATTCCGGGAAGTCATTGACCGAAAGTTTGGGATTATTCCGATCGTTACGAACCAGGTCGCCGTCGATGGAGAACGAAAACGGTTCCGAAATCTCCGCAAGCGCAAGCGTCCAGGTCAGTTGGGCAGCCAGGCGCCTGCGGGCCGCCTCCGACAGGTTCGACAGTCCGGTAAGTTCGTAAACGCCGTTATTGGTGCGGGTATAGGCCGCCGAATTGGGGAGCTCATCCATAACACCAGGCGCCAGCATTGGCGACGGCCCAGCCAATAACAGCGAAATCAGGGCTGTGTCCTGGGTGTTTGTGCCGGCAAACATCCACCTTCGGTCGGGAACAAGGGTGTTGCCGGTGGGGTCAAAAAAGTACAGGTCTCTAGGAATGTAGCGGTTCCGCAATTCTGTGCGTTCAATAATGGCTTGGTTCGGGAGCTCCGCAATCCGCCACTCACCATCCCGCCGCTCCAAAGTAACAACCGCATGGTAGTCCTCGTTACGGGGACTATAAGCCCCACCCTCCCCCAAAGTGCCGACAATGGTGCCGGTGACCGTATAGGAAACATGATCCGCCCCGGCGGTACTGTTACGGCTCATGCCGATGCGGTCAATGATGACGGTTTCCGGGCCTGGCTTCCATTGGTTATTGGCATCCGGGGTGAGATAATTCCGGGCCTGCGCGTACTGTTTGAGTGGGTTGGCGCTGTTTGCATAAAAGTCGCGGAGCAGCAGGTCAGGTTCCCGCCCGGAAATGGGGCCCGAATCCTGTTGGGAAGAAGGATTATCCAACCGTTTGAGAGACTGTGGTTCCGAACTGTTCGGCAGAGAAGCGCAGCTAGAAACCAGGATGGCCACGGACAGCACTGCCACTAACGCCTTCATTCGGTTCATGGTGTCTCTCCCCGATGCCTGCCGGGATTGCCGGAATTTCCGCCACTGATGGGGTAAATCGGATCCTTGGGTCCCACGTCGTCAAGCCGATGCTTGGAGCGGGTAACGTTTTGCTCAATCAGCTCTGCCCAGTTTGCTACCACGCCATCATCATCGGCTTCGAATTCGGCGCGCACATCATATTCCACGGTGTCTTCGTCGAGGATCTGCGACGGCAGAGCCAACGGCAATGGGTCTTCCTCGTAGCGCTGGTTGGGGGTAATCGGCAACGTTAGGCGGAAGCATGAACCCACACCTGGCTTGCCGACGGCTGACAGGGAGCCACCGTGCAGCAGTGCATCCTCGTGCGAAATTGCCAACCCCAACCCAGTGCCACCGGAATGACGCACCCGGGAGGGATCCGCCCGCCAGAACCGGTTAAACACCAGGTCTTCCTGCCCCGGCTTCAGGCCGACACCATGGTCGATGACCGTCACCGATATGGCCTCGGTGTTGCTGGCCAAAGTCACATCGACCGGGTTTCCCTCCGAATGGTCGATAGCGTTGGCCAGCAGATTGCGCAGAATCCGCTCAATACGCCGACGGTCACCAGTAATCATGACGGGTTCGTCTGGCATATTCAATGTGACAAGCACATTCAGTTCCTGGGCCAAGTGGTCGGTTTGATCCCGCACCGAAGTGACGCAACTGCGCATATCAATCGAGGATTCCGCCAGGTCAGCAACACCAGCATCGTGGCGAGAAATCTCCAACAGGTCATTGAGCAGGGATTCAAATTTGTCTAATTCCCGCACCATGAGCTCGCTCGCTCGCTGCAGCGCCGGATTGAGCTCCTCGGAATTATCGTTGATGAGGTCGGCAGCCATGCGGACCGTTGTGAGGGGGGTGCGTAACTCATGGGACACGTCAGAGGTGAACTGGCGTTGCAGATTACCGAACTCTTGCAATTGATTAATCTGCTTCGATAATGACTCAGCCATGGCGTTAAAGCTCATGGCCAACCGGGCCATCTCATGTTCACCGTCAACCCCCATGCGCTCACGTAAATGCCCCGCTGCGAACCGTTCGGCAATTCGGCTAGCGGATCGCACTGGGGTAATGACCTGCTGTGTGAGCAACCAGGTGATCGCCACCAGCAGCACCGCCAAGGTAATCGCCGCCGTAGTAAACACGCCGCGCAGCAGCGATAATGTGGCTTGCTCACTCTCCATGGATAGCACTAAATACACCTGGAGATGCGGGATATCCGCCTTGGTTGGAGTACCAATAATGATTGCCTTATAGGTAGAGTTATCCTCCCTGGTAGGGGTGGCAAACTGGTAGGCAACCTGCCCCTGGCTGACGAAGCTACGCAGACGATCCGGAATCTGCGCATTCTCTGGCGCCTTGATGATGGCATCGCCCGGCGAATCCACCACCAAAATGGGCTCATAGACCGCCTGAGAATCCGAGCTCCCATTCGAACGCGCAGTGAGGGCAGCCCTGGCCGAATTAATGCGCACCTGCGTGCTTGACGACATGGAGGTGGCACTTAATTGCTGTTCCACGGTCACTCGGGCACGGTCAATCTCGGTCTTGGCAACATCAACCTTGGCGTCAATGAGTCGTTGCGTCACAATCGACACCAAAATGTAGGCCAGCGCAATCATGACGAGAGCACAAGCGACAAAGACGGAACCAATCACCTGAAATTGCAGAGAGGTACGCCATCGGTGCAAAACGGCGCTGCGTGCTTTATTAAGCAGCTCGGTCAGGGAACTAAAAATCTTGGCTACTCCCCGGTCTTATAGCCCACTCCCCGGACAGTGAGCACGATCTGTGGTTTTTCGGGATCTTTTTCAATCTTGGCACGCAATCGCTGCACATGCACATTCACCAGACGGGTGTCGGAGGCATTTCGGTACCCCCACACTCGCTGTAATAGTTCTTCCCTGGTGAAGACTTGCCCTGGTTTGCTAGCCAACTCATGGAGCAGATCGAATTCCAATGGGGTGAGGGAGATTTCTTCCCCATCCCGGGAAACCGAATGCCCCGGAACATCAATGAGCAAATCCCCTACCTCCATGCTGTCGGTGGAGGATTCATCGCTACGCCGTAGCCGTGCCCGGACCCTGGCTACTAATTCTTTCGGCTTAAATGGTTTCGGAATATAATCATCCGCCCCTGATTCCAGCCCCAGCACCACATCAACGGTGTCGGTCTTAGCCGTCAGCATCACAATGGGCACGGTGGACTCCTGGCGAATAGCACGACAAATGTCGATGCCATTCATGCCAGGCAGCATAAGATCAAGCAACACTAAGTCAGGGTTTTCCCGCTGGAATACCTCCACGGCCTGCCCGCCATCATTGACTACGACCGAGGCAAACCCTTCGGTACTCAGCACCAGGGTTAACATTTCTGAGATTGCTGGATCATCATCAACAACGAGAACTTTCTGTGTCAAGATTTCCTCCACCCTCGACAATACAAACAGCTAAAACTAGTAATTTCACAACCTATACTACTGTAGAGCAGCAGTGATGCGATCAGCGACGTGCAGGTAATCTGCTTCTGGCTCTACGATAAGCCACGGTGATTGCCAATTTTGCGCGACCAATTGACCATACGCATCGGCCGTACGCTGCTGCAACGTCCGATCAGATTCATAACTATCCCGCGCCCGACTGCTGTCCGATTGTTCCCGATCTATCGCGCGTTGACCAGCAATATCGGGTGTAGTGTTGAGAAATACTTGAAGGTCCGGGCGGGGCACCCCCAACGTGTTGAATTCCAATTCAGCCACCCAATCAACAATGGCTTCGTCCCCAGTACGTGCCCATGAGTAAGCCGCATTTGATGCCACATACCGGTCTAAAATCACCAAAACATTTGATGCGACAAATGGGTGCAATAATTCGCGTGCCTCATGGCGGTCCAGCGCAAATAGCGTAGCCATGGCATAGGCTGAATCGGTAAGATCCCCCATCTGTTGGTATAGCGCCCGCCGCACTAATTGAGCATGAATGGATGTTTCGTAACGGGGGAATGCGATGACTTCGGCATGCAGCTGTTCCCGAAGCGTGGTAAGGAGTGTGGTTTTGCCAGCACCGTCAATCCCTTCAATGGCAATAATCATGTTTTCTATCATGACACGCCCGCAGTATTCATAAACATTTATGATGCTCACGCTTGTGCGCCGGGCCACTGGGCTAGAAACGAAAAGCCGTAAGAACCCGCTCGGATCATTACGACTCATCACCAACCCACCAGCTAGCCTGCCTGGTTTCTCCACACAATGTAATGAAAATGCAGGGTTATTGCCCTCAACTGCTGGGCTGGGTTTCAAGGTGAAAGCTCCACTCCTGGTCGCGCATACCCCAGGCTTTGTGGAGTTGGATCGAAAGTGGAGCTTTTGCATTGATTCGCGATGCAGCTCGTGGTCATACAGATCGTCGCGCTCATTGACGAAAGCTCCACTTTAGGCCGCAAACCACCGATCCAGCGGAACTTGAAACGAAAACTGGAGCTTTACCACTTCCACGGCCTCGTTGTGTGGTTGTGTGTTCCATGCGCGTTGGCTACAACGTCCACGTGACCGCAGTGTGAGAGGACGCAACGAGGGTCGCGCAACTGCCTAAGCTCCCTTTCCGGTTGGGACTATGCGAACAGCAACAGCCATATTGGGAAAGTGGAGCTTTTGGCAACGGGAATGGCTTTACCCCCTCAATCGCACAGCACATAGGATGGGCAAGGCCCATGGCAGGATAGTGCTGTGGAGTCCCGCCCGGCCCTCCTCACATCACAAGGCGCTGTTTAGTACCGATAGTGTTCTGGCTTGTAGGGGCCCGCCACGTCAACCCCAATGTACTCGGCCTGTTCCTTCGTGAGCTCGGTAATTTCCCCGCCCAAGGCCTCCACATGGATTCGGGCCACCTTCTCGTCCAAAATCTTTGGCAGACGGTACACCTCGTTCTGGTATTGCCCATCGTTGTGGAACAGCTCAATCTGGGCGATGGTCTGATCCGCAAAGGAATTCGACATGACAAAACTGGGGTGCCCGGTAGCGTTACCAAGATTCAACAGACGACCTTCTGAAAGCACAATAATTGCGCGCCCGTTTGGAAGATGAAACTCATCTACCTGGGGTTTAATATTCACCCGCGTGACATCATCACGGTGCAACAAGGACGCCATGTCGATTTCATTATCAAAGTGACCAATGTTGCCCAGCACCGCATGGTCTTTCATTTCTAGCATCTGTTCAAATGTGATAATGCCAAGGTTCCCGGTAGCGGTGATCACAAGGTCAGCATCGCGGATAGCGGTGTCAACCGTGACCACTGGGAAACCATCCATGAGGGCCTGGAGGGCATTAATTGGATCGGCTTCGGTCACTTTCACCCGAGCTCCCTGACCCGCCATTGCCTCGGCACATCCTTTGCCCACATCACCATATCCGCAGATCAAAACGTTTTTTCCACCCATGAGCATATCGGTGGCCCGGTTAATACCATCAATGAGCGAATGCCTGGTGCCGTATTTATTGTCGAATTTAGACTTCGTCACCGCATCATTGACGTTCATAGCGGGGAAGGGCAATACGCCTTCTTCGGCGAAGTGATAGAGGCGATGCACACCAGTGGTGGTTTCTTCAGTGACCCCCTTCACCGTTTCGGCAATGGTGGCCCACTTGGGACCTTCGGTAGCAAGCACATTCCGAAGGGTGTCTTTGAAAGCAATAAATTCGTCGGAGTCGCCCATTTCGGTGGCAGGAACAAAGCCTGCTTCCTCCCATTGCTTCCCACGAATGACAGCCATGGTGGCGTCACCACCATCATCAAGAATCATATTGGGGTATACACCATCACCCCAACTAAAAATCTGGTTAATGCACCACCAATACTCGGGCAAGGTTTCACCTTTCCAGGCAAAAACCGGTACACCAGCGGGGTTATCGGGGGTACCATCTTTCCCCACCACAACTGCGGCGGCAGCCTCATCTTGGGTGGAGAAGATATTACATGAAGCCCAGCGCACTTCTGCCCCAAGTGCTACGAGCGTTTCAATGAGGACCGCAGTTTGTACAGTCATATGGATAGATCCAGCAATACGCGCGCCTCGAAGTGGCTGTTCATCGGCATATTCGGCGCGTAGCTGCATCAGGCCAGGCATTTCATATTCAGCCAGGCGGATTTGATGGCGACCAAGCTCAGCAAGAGATAGGTCGGCGACTTTGTAATCAAACGTCATGCGGACTCCTTGACGGTGGTTGAGTAGCGGTTAACGTGACTCACTATAGCCGACCGGATTTAGGCGTGCTGTTCCACAATAATCCGGGCATGAAAAACCTCTAAAAAACCAACATTACCCCCTTCCGAGGGGGTAGATCGTGGCTTATTCACCATGTATCACACGTCATAAGCCACCAATGCGCCAGTAAGCCCAAACATCAAAAATTGAAACGCTACAACATCATTCCAATGCCTCGATGAACGGTTCAATATCCAGATCTGAATCTTCTTCCGTCTCGTCTCTGGCAGCTTCCAACACCGTACTAGCTGCCTCACTGAGCTCTTCCGAAATATGCCCCACTAATTCCCGCAAGAATGGGTACTCATCTGCAACCTCACTGGCAGAAAATGGTGCCCCTGCCCAAATCGCCGCAATTGTTGCCGCACAAAGCCCATTTTCTTGTTCCTCTGCCGAAAGCCTTGTAGAGCTGAGCACCAGCTTGCAGCTATCCTCCACGGCCTCCACAATATCTTCGTCATCAAGAGTTGCCAGCTCATCCAAAAAATCAGTGTTAGCCTCACGGCTAAAAATTTCGATATCCCATGTACTCATATCGTTATCGCTTTCTCACCATGTTTGTATTCATTTTGTGACACACCGAGGAAGAAAATTCTCGATTGTGCGATTATTCACTTCCTGCATCGTATCTTAAGGACTGTGCCACTTGGCACCCTAGAGGTCCCTAAGGCCATTTATACAGCTACTTAGAGGATTCTGCCGAGCCTTTCCACGGAAATCATCAAAAAGCTCCGAAAAGAATTTCTTACGCTATTTTCACTCCCACAATTCAATAGCTTTGCCCCGCCTATATAACGTTTGTGTTAAGGTCAATGACTGACCCTATGGCGCACTACCACAAGCGCCAAATACACACGTAAACAGGCTACCGAAGCCGGAGGTACTGAATGAGCAGCGACAAAACAACCAGTCGCTTCTTTGCGTTCGTCTCCTGCGGTTTTGCTGGTGCTGTGGTGATTGGCCTTGGCGTATGGCAACTCGGTGTTGTCCAAAACGGCAGCCAAACCGCCAGCGATGCTGGAGTTGTAGCAGCTATCACAAGTGATAGCCCTGTTCCTGCCGCAATGAGTGGCACCAACCCCGGCAATACCCCCCTACCAGTACCTACCCCCAACTCTTCTGGGGGCAACCGCGAAAAAAAACCTGATAACCAGGACGATAGTGATAATGCAATCACTCAACCAACCGAGCAACCTAATGATATCAAACGTGATCCACTGCTACCACCACGCGCCTATGTTGCCCCTGACCGGGGCAACCAGCCAAAAAATACTTCTGGCAACGTAAACACCTTCGTCCCGCCCATCACCGCTGAGAATGTCCCCCGCGTCCATCCTGCACCACCACCGCCGCTCCTAGGCGACACTGAGACCACCCCAACCCCCTCCACTACCACTCCTCCGACCTCTACCACCCCGGCAACAACCTCATCCTCGCCCACAACAACATCCAGCACCGAAGCCCCCCATAAAGCCGAACGGGAACGGGCGCCGGAGCCCACCCAAACTCCCTCCCCCGCAACCGCACCGCATCCCCAACATGCCCCCTACTCCCAGGGGGTACCCCCTGGTGATGCTACCAACCAGGCATACACCACCATGGCAGACCCACAACGAATAGATCCGCAACTTTAAGGCGTCGACAAGCTGGCACCCACCCCCACCACAAATGCCTGACCGGCACCAGTAACCTGCACCATCGGTTCTTCCGCTGCCGAAATCCACACAGCTTCCGTGGGTCGCAGCACCTGAGTGGCCGGCCCCACCGTCACCGTTACCTGACCCGCGGTGCACAACACCACCCGCGGCCCAGGAATCTGCGCTGACCACGGCGACTCCCCAGTCGCCTCGACCATGCGCATGTCGAACTCCTCAACCGGCACCTCAAACCAACCAGCATCACTAGACGTGCGCGGATTCGCCAACGAAGTAAACCGCAATACCCGCGCCAACTCCGGCACATCCACATGCTTCGCGGTCAACCCACCCCGAAGCACATTATCGGAATTGGCCATCACCTCCACGCCCAAGCCGCGACAATACGCATGGAGGTTACCGGCATCCAGATAAATACCCTCCCCAGGCTCCAACCTCACATAATTCAGCAGCAATGCCCCCAAGACCCCAACATCACCGGGATAATGCGTATCCAACTCAATAATGTTCGCCAGCGTCTCTCGCCGCCACCCGGCGATGCTCTCCTCTGCCACTACTCGCTTGGCCGCAGCAATTATGTCATCAATCAATTGCTTCCGCACCGCCGCCGGAATAGTAATCCACGTAGTAAACAGCATCCGCAGATTAACAGCTTCTTCACCAGTGGAATCAATCATCCCAACATACCTGGCAAGTGACGGGCAATCAAGCGCAGCGAATAATTCCAAAGTCGCAGCTAGCGGCCGGAAACCAGCCATCGCATGGAATGGTGTCAAAGCAACAATAAGTTCCGGCTTATGATTATCATCGCGGTAATTCCGATTCCCCGCCCGCACATCAATGCCCTGAGCGTTCTCACGCCGAAACCCCTCCTGCGCCTGTGCTAACGACGGATGCGCCTGCAACGACAACGGCTCCGCCACCGCCAAAATCTTCAGCAAAAACGGCAAACGATCCCCAAACCGAGCCCGTACCTCAGCACCCAATTCCCGATCCGGGTCCGCCGCAATAATATCCGTCAACGGCACCCCAGCAATATCCGCTGGGGCCGCTGGATGTGCGCCATACCACAGTTCTGCCTGAGGGTGCTGTGTCGGTGATTCCTCCCCCCGCAGATCAGCAATGAGGGTTTTTGACCCCCACGAATACGACTGGAGACTCGGATTGAGAGAGAACATATCAGCCTTTCTGCCAATAGTTATTAAAATTGATACAGAGATAATCTGTGAAGAAACACCCACTCATAACGGCACCCACCGGCAACGCCATGCACCCGTCAGACCAATGCGCGCCAGAACGAAGACACTCCCAGCGCCAACACGAAACCACCGCACAAACCACGCATTGATAACCAGTGGTTTCGCTACTCTGTCGCGAAAAACACAGTAGCGGCAAATGCCCGGGCTAAGAGCCGCAACACGCTCACCGGCACACTATGCGAAACACTGGTTACAGCAATGGCACCCGGCAACCCCGGCACATCCGCATCCGCAGCACACCACACTATGGGCTTGAGCGGCAACCCCACCGGACCGTCATCGTCAAGGAGTGGGTCGTAAAAAATATCACGATGCGAGCCTTGATAATAGCGAGAAGCCCCGGCAAGCTCAGCGAGAGACAAACTAGCACTAACCCGACCCCGCATCGCCCACAAAGTAGACACCAATGATGCCAACGCCACCCCCGGCACGCTATCGGAACAGTGGACCAGAGAACCACTGATAGCAGCGAGTTCCCGCGCCGGGTTCACGGTTTCGTCCCGCTCGGGGGAACATGACGCCAGCTCTTTGTCGATTTCCTCCGCCCAATCGGTAAGTTTTTGCACCACGAGCAGCGGGTCAAGGTCGGCAAGTTCCAACACCGCCAGCACGGACACCACGCTGCGAATTGGGCTGGGCCCTAAGGCATTAGGCAAATGGGGCACAATGATTGTGCCTCGGGGAGCATCACTAGCCATGGGGCAGTCACCTGGACATACCAACACGGTGGTGATACCCCGGCTCACCGATTGGGAAATAGCACGGCTAATGGCGGCATCTTCGCCTTTTTCGCTCACCACGATGAGTACGTCGAGCGCACCGAGATAGCCGGGGATGGTCTCGGCGATGACCAAGGCCACCGGCAAGGGTTGGGTCAGGCTGGCTGCTAATTGCGCGCAGCGGTAACTGAGATTATCAGCGCAGAGCACCACAATGCTTCGGGCACGCACGCCAGCAAGAGAGGCAAGTCCAGGGATTTCCACCCCGAATTCATCATGCTGGGGTTGTAAACTTGCTTCGATCGCCCCCGCTATGGCCCTGACCTGGGCCCCTTCGTGGGCGATGTCGTAGAATGCCACTGCAAGAGGATCGTATCCATTGCTCATACTTGACTATCCTACGGAAGTTTTTACTTGCGGATAATGTCTAGAATTTCAGTGACGAGCGCTGTTACCTCATCTTTGGTGGGGGCCTCTACATTGAGCCGCAACAATGGTTCGGTATTACTAGCCCGCACACTGAACCAAGCCGGGGTGTCTTGAAGCTGCACAGTAACCCCATCGAGCGTGTCCACGTTTTCCGTCCGGTCTGCAAAAGCATCGAGAACGGCCTGGGTGCGTTCATGTTGCTCTTCCTGGGATTCCAACCGGGTATTGATTTCGCCGGAGGATTCGTAACGTTCATAGCTAGCCATGAGTTCGCTTAACGGCTTCTCTTGGTTGCCCAGAGCAGCCAAAATGTGCATGGCCGCCAGGATACCGGAATCTGCGTTAAAGAATTCGGAGAAATAATAGTGGGCGGAGTGCTCACCACCGAACACGGCATGGGTTTCTGCCATTTGGGACTTAATAAAGGAGTGCCCCACCCGGGTACGGACCGCAGTGCCACCGTTTTCGGCAATCACTTCCGGCACCGCTTTCGAGGTGATGAGGTTATGAATGATGGTGGCCTCAGGGTGCTTCTTGAGGTAGCGCTCAGCTATTAAGGCGCAAATAGCCGAGGGGCTCACCGGGTCACCGTTTTCATCGACAACGAAGCACCTGTCAGCGTCACCATCAAAGGCGAGACCAATGTCGGCACCGGTCTCTTTGACGAATTTTTGCAGATCTACCAGGTTCTTGGGGTCCAGGGGGTTGGCCTCGTGGTTAGGGAAGGTGCCATCCAATTCGAAATATAGGGGTTCGATTGTGACTGGCAAGCCGGCAAAAACTTCGGGCACGGTGTGACCGGCCATGCCATTGGCAGCGTCGACCGCCACCTTCAGCGGCCGACTATCGCCGAGTGGCAC
>CAJZGD010000003.1 GCA_915275065.1 uncultured Corynebacterium sp.
GTGGCCTGCCCACCCCCGGCAGGCGGGAGGTGCTTGAGGCCCTCAACACGGTATTTTCTTACGGATCCGTCACCGGCCGGGGGCGCATCGTCGCCCAAGCACTACAAAAAGTCATGGTGGGCGATGTGACTGGTGAGCTTCCCCCGGACGCACCCGTGCCGGTACTGGAGCAACAAGTTCGGGCGAAACTCGCCGAGCTCGGCCTGCCGTCCAAGGAACGCACCGCAACCATCACCAAACAAATCGACCCCTTTAAGGGCGGCAAGGATTTTGAACGACACCTGGTGTTAGCGCAGCTCGCCGTCCTGGATGTGCCCTATGAGCGGGATCGGGTAACCGGAATGAATCGAGGATTCGAATCCCGCTCCTACTCGGCGACCTGCACGTTTGATTCCAGCACCGCTGCCACCCTGGGCATGCGGGCCGCCTGGGGGGTCAACCTGGCCCAAGCCGCCAAAACCATGCTGGCCGCCGACCTGGCCACCGCGGCAGGCGACCCAGCCAGCACGATCGACGTGCTCCGCAAGGCCGCAAGCATTGGGGCTGACGATGCGCTTTGCCAGGCCACCCAATTAGTGGAAAACACCCTGGTTGCCCGGCTGAACTTCCAGGATGCCATTAACGCCATCGACATTCTCATTGGGGTTGCCGGGGGTCGGGAGCCGGCCGCCAAGCTGCTGCGGGATAGCACCCGTGACTATTGCACCAAGGTGAGCGAAATCCTCGGCGGGGTTGTGGTGCGAGAAATCGCCGGCATTGCCGGCTCCGACGAACTGGAACATGCTCGCATGCTGGGGTTCGCCGCGGGCCTCATGGAAGCCCATTCCGTGAGCATTCAGGCGGCGATTAATAAGGTCAAGGTTGACGGTTCGCCGCTCATGCAAGGCGCGGCGTGTGCCATCATGCCTGACGAGCATTCCGCAGCCTTCGTGGGCAGCTGGATCGACACCGCCGGCAGCCAGGCGCGGCAAACCAGCTACCGTCGGCTGGTTGGGTTCCTGGCCGCTTCCCGCGGGCTCTGGTACGACCACCCCATCATGGACGGGATTATCGACCGGGTGTCATCCCTATCCGACCCCATGTTTGTGCAGGCCCTCCCCACGCTGCGGGGCGCCTTCGACACGGTGGCCCCCGCAGAGCGGGAACAGTTCCTCGACCGGTTGTCGGCCCAGATGGGGCGCATCGACGCAACCCTAATGATAGCGCCGGAGCAGATTGAGGCGAACGCCCGGGCCGACGTGGCAGCGAGGGCTAGGCTGGCGGCCTTGGGCCTGGCTGACCTGCGGTTCACCCCGGCGATGCGCTGGCGGTTGATTCTCGGCGCCGAACCCGAAACCCTCGACAGTGCTGGTGGGCGCATGGCGAGTGCCCTCGACGAACTCTATGGCACAGACACCGTCAGCAAGGACCACACCGGGGAATCCGACGGCCGGGTTCACGCCGCCGGCAATGGTCCCAGCCAATTGGGGGTGCGACAATGGCAGGAGGAAATCACCGCCCTTTTCGGCGCCGACCAATTGCAAGAAATCTTCGGCAAGGCAGCTGACCTCGGTCGCAGCGACGTCATCACCAGCCTTGATGTGGAAAGCGTGCGGCCATCCGTGGAGCTCCTCACCACGGTGCTTAACCTGAAAGGTGCCCTCCCCGAGGGCAGGCTGCGGCAGCTGCGACCTCTCGTGAGCAGGATTGTGTCGGAACTCTCGAAAGAATTAGCGTCGCAGTTGAGCCCTGCCCTGGGTGGCATGGCGAACGCGAAACCATCGCGGCGGAAGTCACCGCGGCTCGACCTGCCGGCGACGGTGCGTAACAACCTGAAACACACGGTGATGGTGAATAGTCGGCCGCAGATCATTCCGGTGACCCCGATTTTCCGTGCCCCAGAGCGGAAGGTTTCACCATGGCACATTATCGTGCTCGTGGACGTTTCCGGGTCGATGGAACCCTCCACGGTGTTTGCCGCCATGACCGCGGCAATTCTCGCCGGGGTGAACACATTCAAGGTAAGCTTTATCACCTTTGACACGTCGGTGATTGATTTGACCGGGCACGTGGAGGATCCCCTGGAATTGCTGCTGGAAATCAAGATTGGTGGTGGCACGGACATTACCCAAGGCGTGCGGTATGCGGCAAGCCAGGTGACGAATCCCACCAAGACGATTCTGGTGCTCATCAGCGACTTTGAGGAATGGGGTTCCGTGAATAATCTGACCCATGAGATTGCCGCATTGGCGGATTCGGGAGTGAAACTGATCGGTTGTGCCGCGCTTGATGATGACGGCAAGGCAGCCTATAACGTGGGCATTGCCGAATCCGTGGCGGCAGCCGGCATGCGGGTGGCCTGCGTGTCACCCCTGGAATTGACCCGCTGGGTGCGGGAGGTCATCCAATGAGCGCAACACCACTACCATCGTTAGCCCCCGGGGTTTCCGCCGACGCCTTGGCGGTCATTCCCAGCCGACTGCTCAAACGCGCCGAAAAATTAGCGGCCGACAGCGACTCCTGGCAAGTGACGCTTGTCGACGACGGGTTCCGGGTGGAAGTCGGCACCACCACCGTCACCTATGTAGAAAACAAATTCGAATGCAGTTGCCTCATTAGTCCCAAGTGCGCCCACATTGGGGCGGTGTGCATGGCCGCCCCAATTGCCGCCGAGGCCGAAGCCGAGGATTCCACCGAGCCGTCTGCGGGAGGCGTCGACAAGCCTGCGGTAGACAAGGCAGCCACTGACACGGATTCGGCGGCGCAGGCTGCGTGGGCGAAGAAACTGCCCGCGGTCGCGGACATTGCCGGTTGTGTATCCCAAGCCCAGGACATTACCTCCGCGATTTGCGACCAGGGATTAGCCAATCTCAGTGCCCGGTTTCACATGCAGCTGCTCGCCCTCGTGCGCACAACCCGGGTGGTGGGATTGCCGCGCCTCGAACGCGCCATCACAGCCCTCGCCACCCTCTCGCAAGACGCGCGAGTGGGGAAGCCCGTGGCGCGCGGGGAAGTCGCCCGCCAGCTCTTCGCCGTCGCCATGGTCACCCACCTGCTGGACCGGGATCCCCGCGACCGGGACGCCATCGGTGCCGCCCGGCGCGCCTATAAACCACTGGAGTTATCGGGGGCGCAGAACGCCACGTTTATCCCCCTCTACGCTGAACCGATCGTTACCACGTCGGGGTTTGCCGGGATGTCCATCACGCTGTGCACCCGTGGCGGCGACATGTTTTCCATCACGAAAACCCCGCCCGGGGATGCGAGCGCGGTCCCCACGATTTGGTATGGCCCAGTGCGGCTTGGGGACATGCATTGCAGTCATGCCCATCTGGCCCGGCATACGCTGCTCATGGGCGGCGGCAAGGGGTCCGCCGATGGTCGCATCGGCTCCGGCAAGGGGGTTCGGGCCGCCCTGGGGCAGGAGGTGAGCCTGGAGCTTATTCGGTCCCTCTCATTGCCGGGGGACCTGTCCCTGGTGAGCGGCGTTGTGTGCGATGCAACCTTGAAGGAATTGTCGCTGAACACCCGGGAGGGGATAGTGACGGTGAATTTCAGCGCCGCAGCCCGTCGTACAAATATTCGAAACCTGGTGAATCTGATTCTCGCCACCAAGCCGGATGATCGGGGAGTGACCTGTCTCATTCATGGTTCGGAGGTAGTGTGTCTCTGGCCGGAAGACAACTGGCTTCAGCTGAAACCGGAACAAGGTGGTCGAATATTTCCGGGCCTGGACTCGGTGTCGGCGCCGGCGGGTATGCCGGTTGGTAACCAGCAGCAAACCGATTTCGCAGCCCCACCAACCAGGGGAGTGTCTGATGTGCTCACGGTGTGGTTGGAGCGGTGTGCCCTAGGTGGTCGCAGCGCGATTCGGACCCACCATGCCGCCTGCGCTGTCGACGTGCGATTGTTGAACGACGCGGGGGCGCCATATGCGGCCGAATTACTGCAGCGCTTCGTTACCGACCCCACCCCCCGGCACGGATTATCCCTGGTTGCGTATCTGCAATCGTAGGGCGACCAACTGGGGGAATGGGGGTTCGACCATGGTGACATGTTGCGGGTGGACATTCGGTTACTGGATGCCACCGAAAGATGTCCACCATGGTCGTTATGATGTGCTCATAACCGTTGCGTTCGATCACACTCAACCACACAGCGCTGGTTATCTCCCCGCTTGACGGTGTGGTGGCCTCACCTCACCGCAATCAATAATAATTTGTTTATATGTAGTGTTGAAGGATTATGACCCATGACTGACCTGCACTGGATTGCCGCCGGCGACTACCAACTCGCCCTCGACGGCACCACGATCACTGCCAAAAACGCTAAGGGGCGGGTGCTGAAAACCGTCCCGGCGAAAGCGAAGAAAACCCCCGAATACGAGCAGCTCAATAACTGCCGCATCTACCTGGAACAACACCAAAAAGAATGTTTGCGTCAGGTGAGCGAATGGTTCCTCAAGGGCCTTCCGGTGCCGGTGCTGGTGGTGAGCGAGGTGTGGCCCGACCCCCTGTGGCGCGCCTGCTTTGAAAACCTTGTGGTGTGTGTGACCGCTACCGGTGATACGGGCCTGCTCCGGGACGTGTCCGACGGCTACCTGCACCTGGCCGATCTTGATGGGGAAGAGATTACCGTGCCCGTCAACGAGTCTGGTTCCATCACCATCCCGCACCCCGCCATCATTTCGGACATTGCCGACTGGCGGGAGTTCGCCGCCGAACTTGGGGTGTCGCAGGGGGTGGATCAGCTATTCCGGGACATTTATGTGAAACCCGACGATGCTGTTGGCCGCCAGCAGGCCGTGCGTGCCTATACGGATGGCAGGTATGAAAAAGCCCAGGTGCTGATCGGCCGGAGCCGTGGTGGCGGGTTTACCACCACCATGCAGGAAGTCTCGCTCATTGTGGTGGAAGACGGCGTTGAGGTGCGTATCAGCCTTGATATCGATGCCTGGGATCCCTGGGAGGACGGAACTATCGGGGAGCTGTCGTTCTACCAGGACGGGCAGTCGCTCCCACTGGAGAAGGTGGGGCCAATCACCTGGTCCGAGGGTATTCGCATGGCCGAATTCGTGTATGCCGGCCGCACCGTGGAATCCGCCGAAGAACCGTCATAAGGAGAAGAAAACACATGAATCCCACACGTATTGTGGCATCGGGTGGCATGCTGCCGCTCGTGCTCCCCGGCTCCCACGATGATATGGCCGATTCGGCCGCACCTGCGGATATTGTGCCGGTTGTTGCGCTTGCCGCCTTGGTGAATGGTGTCCCCGTGGTGCGGCTCATTCCTGAAACCCTTCTGACCGCCGAAACCTTTATCATGGGCCGACTCGGTCTGGAACCCCAGCCTCAGCCTCGCCAGGTGGGTCGCAGCCGGCCCCGCGCCATTGGTTTCCCCGCCTGGCCGATCATGACCGACCCGGACAACGCCGAACATGCCCTCAACCTGGTTGCCGACATTGAATGGGCGAAAAAGGTGGCGAAATCCCAAAAACAAAAGGTGTGGGACAGATTCGAGGAGCTTGCCCAGATGCTCAGCACGGCCGCCCCGCATTTCGTCCCGACCCTGTTGGAGGAGCTCGCCCGCATTTTTGACGATTCGGGATCCCCGAAACTCGCCGTGCGTGCTTTTGGCAAGGCCCGCGAATTCGAACGCACGTACAGCCTGCCGGTTGATCTTGACCGGCATCGGCACGCCCTGACCGAATTCGCCCGCCGTGGTGTTATCTCTGCTAAGGAAATGGGTTTCGAAGCCACCAGCTGCATGCAGCGCATCTCTGAACCGGAGGCCGCCTACCAGTATTTCCTTGGGCTCATCACCGACCAGGTGAGTGCCGGCAGCGCCCCCTACGCTGGTCTGCCCCGTGATTTCTTGCGGGTGGCGAAACCCACTGGCCGCACCCCGCAGCAGGCCGGTAAGGAACTTCTCGACAGTATTTCCGAGTTAAGCGGCATGCGGCGTGCCCCCGTTGGCTTCGTGAAGGCCCTGGGCAAACACATGGCTGGACTGCTCGACCACCGGCCCGATGCCGTGATGCAGCTCTTTTCCACCCCACCAACTGACTATTATTCGTGGTACGGTGACCACAAATTAGAAGACTGGACCACTGCCTTCATCACTATCGGCGGGCTGAACATTCTGAAGGAAGACCCGGCGCATTTCCGGCGTTGGCTCCTGACCGTTCTCGATGCCTTAGCAGGCCGGTCAGATTACAGCCCCAGCCTGGTCGACCTCATCACGTCGAATAGCGAGACGCTTTCCGGTATTGAACTGGATGAGACCCATCTTGGCCTTCCCCTGGAGATTATCGAGGCGTTGATTGTTGCCGGCGCCCAGTGGCACCTCGATAACGTTTCATATAAGAAAAACAACCAGCTGGAATCCTTCTTCGATCGAATCCAGTATTACCGGGACCACCGGCATAAATACCTGACCCAGTGCCTGGAGAATCCGCAGATCAAGGCGCATATTCTGTGTGGCTGGACGTTGGAACGACTCATGAGGTGTAGTGATGCCGTTGCCCAGGTGAATGGTGGCCTGCTGTACGAGGAACTATTACATGATGAATGCCGTCATTTGCGTACCGCACCACTACCCACCATTGACCGATTTGTCACAAGCTTGACGTGTGCGCTCAAGGCAAAGTTACCGCTGGGGAAGCTGGAGCATTTGGTTGAGAAGGCAAATGTGGATGCTGCTACGGTGCTTGCCGCCAATCTTGCTCATGGACTCATTACTGAGCTTATTTGGCCGGAGTTGGAGCGTCACATTCATGCCATGCGTGACGAGTTGTCCCCGGAACGTGGTATTGGTCCCAGGCTGCAGATTACGGAATCCTATCCTGGTGTTGTGGCGTTTTGCGGCACCAAGGTTGCGGCAGTTTCTGGGGACACCACCCTCCTCGATACGAGGATTAGCACCAAGCACACCTCATTCGACATGATTTCCGTCCCTGATATGGACGGCACCCGGGTGTTAGCGCTCAGCTATTCCGGCGGTAGTAGAATCTCGGCAACATGGGATGATGGTGAGGATGTTTCGCTGCTATTGAGCGGCCAATCCTACCATTATGGTGTTCCCGAGCCGCGGCATAGCTCCCTTGCGATTCCTGATGGTCGGCTGGTCGGTGACACTATCCTGCGTGCTACGAGCCGCGAGCTGAACCGCAGCGACAGCGTTGTGTACGGCGACAATGCCGGCAACATGTGGTATTCCGGTGACGAATACCACAATTATGAGTGGCGCGTCATTATCACCCAATACGATCCAGCCACCGACACGTATATGAGGGACCAGCCGCCCAAACAGGTGGTCGATCTTGCCGAGGCCGCAGGCATCATTATGCACTGGGCATGGACCACGTTTCTTCCCGTCCCAGTTGATAACGATGCTGCCCGAGCAAAAATCATTCCCATCATCGATACCGGTGAGTTTTGTTGCGTTGCGGGTCGTACCAAGGATGAGAACCGAGACTATGTTCTGGTCACAGGGGATGGCACCCGTTATCTTCATGACATGCGGGTGTACGGTGTAACCACTTTTGGTGGTGTCACCCAACTGGTAGGTGTTGAGGAGTCCAGCACGGTCCTGTACCTGCCTGGGGTTTCCGCCGTCCACGGTGAACTTGTAACCATACTGGATGATCGTGGGGAACCCCACTGGATGTACCAGCTGCCGTGGGTTGCTTGGGGGAATCTCACCCTGCGTAACGAGGAAGTCTCCCACAGGTTGCGTGCTATACAGCCCGCTGATGTTGCCCCGCTGCTGGCCGCCCTGGAACCGGAGTCTAGCAAGCGCGGCACCACCGGAAATCAGGGGCGCGCTACCTCCGGGAAACGCGTGTATTCCGCACTGTCTCCGAACTGCCGGCCGGGCTCCGCCGCCATGCAGGTAGCCGCCGACCTGTTGGGCACCGATGATCGGGAGCTGTGTGTGAGTGTGGTGCAGCTCGCCCTGTCTGTGCAGGCCAGCGTCGATAAGCTCACGAGTGCTTGCAACCATGCGCGGGTGCAGCACAAACGTGAGGTGATCGCGGCCCGAAACTCCGCTGCCACGCAGGAAGCCCTGGCGCCGAATGCCGGTGACGCTGATCGGCCGGCGCGCCCCGCCTACGCGGTCGTGGCGAAAGTGCGGCAGCTTCAGGAAGTGATCGACGGGAAACGCGATGCCTCGCATATTGGCAAGAGCTATCCGTGGGGTTGGCTTTCGTTCGCGGGACAGGAGAAAGCCTTGGTCTCCTGGGCCATGGGTCCGCTCACCCCACCGGCAGCCCGCATGGAGGCTGCCACGCTGCTGCGCAAACTTGCCGATGCCAAGATCGACAACCGCACGTGGCGGCAGGTGCTCATCGACTGGCATCGCATGTCCGAGAAGCCAGGTAAGGCCCGCGCTGGTCTGCTCTTTGCCGATGCCGACACGCAGGTTATCGTCCTTGATACGCTGCACGGCGTCAAGAAGGGCACCAAGCATCGCCTGCTCGTGGCGGGGGACAAGTTTCCCGAAACCGTGCGCGATGCCTCGGCCTTGGGCGCCGCGAAAACCGCCCACGATCTTGGTGTCGAGCCGGGTATGAGCGCTGAGGAAATGCGTGATTGGGCCGACAAGTTAGAACACATGGACGATATTGATTCCGGTGAGTGGTTGTCGCGCATGCGGCCGCTTATCGACGCCCTTACGGCCCGAACCTTCCTCACCGAAACTGCCGCAATCATGCTGCTTGCTGGTGGTTTTGAGACGTTCCCGCCCCGCGAACTCGCCATTGCGGCCTTCCGACGTGCCGGCGGCGATGATCTCCGGGCTGCCGAGGAAGAACGGGCGAAAACTATCCGCCGGAAACTCAAGCTCACCCGCAAAAGCACCCTGGCCGCCACGGCACTTCTCACCCGGGTGGACCCGATGGGCCGGGAACTGCTCGCCACCGCTGCGTTCGACAATAACACCGCGCTTGTCGACGCTTTCGTGGCCGGCCTTCCCGCCTGCGAACTGGTTATTCCCGACCAGCTCATGGAAAAATACCTTGCCGAACCGTGGGCTACATCCGACGAAAAAATCCGCATCCTCTTCCAGCTGCTCTACCCCTTGAAGCCTAAACCTCAATTCTCCGGGTGGAACGGCGGCATGGTCGCATCCATCGCATTGGATCTGGCCACCAACCTGCCAGCGCAGGGATTCGCGGATGAGGCGGAGGCCAGGAAAGTGTGTTCGTTCTTGGTACACCAGCTCACCATGCTGAAAACCGCTACGGGTAAAAATATTTCTGGTAACCACACCTCCCTACCACTCGCCGGTGACATTAACCACATCAAAGACAGTCGTGAACACGAGTATTACTGGGGCTATAATTTTGATGCGTTCCGGGGTTTGACGGAGGGGCATTTCGACAAGATCATTGCCGACCTGGGGGATGAAACGAAGTCCCGGCCTACCAGTTGTTATCGTGATCCGCGGGTTTCTGCGCCTGCTGTTGTTGCCGAGGTGTGTCAGGAGCTTGGGCTCACCGAGCCGGCTGCTGTGTATTTCCTTCAGCTGCTCGCCCTGGTTGATCCCACTGACGTGAATGTGAAGGCCTGGAATAAGTGGAAGAAGAAACAACTTGACGAGGCCCGTGCCGAACTCGTTGCCCACGACCTTGTGGTTGAGGGTAAGCGTACTGGGGCTGGTCGGACTGTGTTTTTGCCTGGTGCGTGGTGGGAGGCCCAGTCGGGAACCATTCCGGTTGAGGCGTGGAAGAGCAACTTCTATCTGATCCGGTATGAGGAGCGGTGCGAAAGCACGGTGCGGTGGTGTCCGCCCACTGAACCGTTTGACCAGTTGTTCCAAACTGTGTGGGGTCGGTGGTTGTCTGGGGATCGCCCCAGCTTCGATGCCCTCACCACCAAAAAATACCGGCGATAACCTGGGGTAATGATGGTTGGCTAAGCATGTCCGACCATCATGCTTGACTGGTGCCATGACCATACGCGCACTCGTCGAGCCCCCGGAGCCGGAATCCACCACGCTGCATGCCGTCACCTTCACCGAGACCGATGCCGGCTCTGGCGTGGTGGTGGTCCGGTTGGTGCCCGAGGCCCTCATCCCGGCGGAGGAAGCGACCCTGCAGGTCCTGGGGTTGGTGCCGACGCGCAGCAGGGAAGTGGGGCACACCACGGCACGGTCGGTGGGGTTCCCCGCCTGGGTGATTTCCACCCACCCCACCGACACCCACCAGGCGTTACGGCTGGTGTCGGACTTGGAGTGGGCGCGGAACACCATGCCGAAGGTGGCGAAGATTGAGAAGAAATTCGCCACGATCCTTGCCGATCTGGGTGATTCGGCGCCGTATTTCGTCCCCACCCTCATGGAAGAACTGGCCCGCATCTTCGCCGCCGGCGGCAAGCAGGCCGCGGCGAAACGTGCCTTCGCCAAGGCCCGCGAATTCGAACGCACATACGATCTGCCGGTGGATTCGTGGCGGCACCGGGCCGCGGCTACCGAATTTGCCGCCCTCGGCATCATCGGTGCGGCCGACATGACTCGTGAGGCTCGGGCCGCCAGCAGTCGGTGTGCCAACCCGCAAGAAGCCTACAAGTATTTCCTGTCGTTGTGCATCAACCAGATTCGCGCCGGCGGGCAGGTATATAACGGAATGTTGCGCGACATCATCCGACTAGGCAAAGCAGCCGGCTATAGCGCCGCCGATAGCGGCGTGCGCCTGGTAGAGGGCATCGCCGGCAGCCCCGCCCTCAAGACGGTGCCCTGGCAATTCTATAAGGAATTAGCCAAGCATATCCGGCCGGCAGCAGCCCAGAAACCCGAACTGTACGCCCGGCTTTTCGCCCACAGCACCACACAAATAGACCGGTACGGCAGCGACCCGGGGGAGTGGTTCACCATGATCTCCGACCTGGGGGTCGTCGACATTATCGCATCCGAACAGCGGGTTTTCGTGTCCTGGTTAGCAAGCATCATCTGCCTGGAACCATATACGCCCCGCCGCGATGGGGGCGACCTGACCCCCATCATCCGCGGCATCCGCGACAAAGCCGACCTCGTGCGCGGGCAACACATCCCCGCAAACATCGCAAAAATCCCCCTGGAAATCCTCGCCACCCTCACCACCGCGGGCGCGACCTGGGACAAGAAATCTAACCAACAACCCGTGGGGGAGTCTAACCAGTGGCGCCGGGTTCTTCAGCGACTGCGCCACTGCCATGCCGGTGTTTTAGATCTCAGCGACCTGTGCGCTGATGCGGAGCTGCTTGCCGCCACCCTGGGTGATTTCTCCCTCGCCGACATTCCCCACCACGCGGTCCCAACCTTGGTGGCCTGCGGCGGCACGGGGCTTTTCGACGCCCTCACCCAGGCCGCCCTGGACGAACTCGCCCGCGCCAACCACCCCCTCATTGGACGAACGAGCTTTCGAAAACTTGTGGGTGGGATACCGCCACAAACCCTCAGCCCCACCACCCGCGCCGCCATTACCCACCACTTCGACATCAGCCCGGCCACCATACTGGCGGCCAACCTCCACGCCGGCCTGCTCACCGAATACACCTGGCCGGAACTGGAAAACCGCTGGGTGGGCGTCGACAAGCGGCCCACCATCACGCTGTGGGAATCCTATCCCGGCGTCATCGTCGCCACCCCGGACCGAATCGCCTACATCGAAAACGACACCACCGTATCCGAACATGACCACGTCGACACCAACAGCGACGCCGGGCAGATCGCCGTGGGCGAAAACATCCTCACCATCCGATACGTGGCCGGCACCATCGGATTCAACGCCGAATGGGCCACCGGGGTGCCACAACCACTCAACCTTCACCAGTGGCAGCACGGCCACTACGAACTCTCCACCAATACGCTGCCTATCCCCGCCGGTAGGCTCTACGGTGGTGGAATAGCCCGCCACGCGGACGCCACCGCCACAGACGTGCTGGGAACGGAAATCATCACCATGCCCGAAGGCAACACATTCGGCGACAACGACGGCCATGCCTGGTACACCGCCCTCCGCAAAGACCCCTGGTCGGAAACCTATGCGATCAGGCAAGTAAACCCCGAAACCGGCAGGGCACTGGGTGCATCACAACCCGAGGCGCTGCGCAGCCTAGGACGCACCACCGCCACACCCATCGACTGGGGTCGCAGCACCCAACTCCCAACCCGCATCATGGGCCGCGACTACCGCCCCCACCACCCGCAACTATTCTTCCGACAGGAACCACACGACCCACTCCTATTGTGCGCAATACTCAAACCTTTTGATGGCACCTACCCACTCATCGACGCCGACGGCATCACCCACACATCACCCGTGGGAACGGTCGGCTACCTGCACCTTCATGGCGTCACCTACCTTTACACCGAGGACGGGCAACTCCTTAGGCCAGGTACCAGCGAACTCGCCATGATCGCCAACCCCACCTACGACAAATGGGGAAACCGCCATTTCTTCCACGACCTGCCCTGGAATGCCTGGCGTAACCTCACCATCCGCAGCCCCAAAGCCAGCGAGATCCTTCGGGGCATCACCGAAGCACAAGCCCAACTACTACTCGACAGCCTTTCTGTGGGCAACCCACACCAGGTTGCCGCGAACCTGCTAGGTCTCGACGCCGATGATGACCTCTGCGCCAGCGTGGTCCAGGCAGCCCGGCGCGTCCAAGAACACTGCAAACCACAGTAATCGACCAAACACGTCCACCCCCATAGCTAAGGTGGGGGCATGAACATTACCCCGCTTACCGTTTCGTCGCCGACAAGCGCACACACTATTAACGCAACCCGATTCACCAACGGCACCACCACCATTGTGGAACTCGTACCAAAGCCACTACAGGCAGTCACCGACAGCCTCATGGCCATGCGCGGCCTGCACCATGCCACGCACCGGCCCGTCGGCTGGGCGTTACCACAACCGGTCGGATTTATCCACTGGGTTGCCATCAACCACCCGCAAGACACGCCCAACATGCTCAAGTACCTGCGGGAACTCAGCTGGGCGGAACACAACGTGGTCGCCAACCCGGTCAAAGTAAAAATCCGCCTACAAAAATCCATCGACGACATTATCGTGGCCGCACCCCACTGCGCCCCCGCCTTCATCATGGAACTCGCGCACTATTTTGCGGCAGAAAAGAAAAGCAGCTTCGTTAAACCATACCTAGATCTCATCCGCACACTGGAAAAAACCCACAACCTTCCCATCGACTACGACCAACGAATGACATACTTTGTGGAATTCGCCGGCTGTAAAAAAGTCGTGACTGACGCCATCATTCGTTCCGAAGCATATAATGTAGAAGAATACTTCACACCTCAACAAGGGTTTGATTACATTGTGCAGCTTGTTGCCCATATCTATCTGGGAAACGGGCACCAATACTATTCCGGCACCCCAAAATTCCATGTCCACCATTATGGAAGGAGTATAGGGATTAGCGAGGACGAAGCTGACACCATTGTGATCAAGGAATTCCTCAAAGCGCGCAAATTCACCCCAAACGTATCAAGGTATTTTCACCTGCGACAAGATATTTTACGAAAACTTGTTCTGGAAAACCGTAAATATCAAGAACAACTCATTGCTAGCTGCCCCTGGGGCTCTGGATTTCAAGATGCCTGCTATAAACTGCTTCGTGACACCGAAGCCTGGCAGGAACTCACCCACAACCCCAGGCGGCTCGCCCAATGGCTATTCACGCATATCACCGCTGGTAGGTATCCCCACAGTCAGTGGATCCTAGATACCATTGGCCAAGCCCATGGGGCATTCGATGGCATGGTATTCCCAACCACAAACATTTATTACGCTTCCCTAGAGCTCATTGACGCACTAGCCGCTGCCGGTGTCACTTGGGAAGACCCCGCCGGGCCTACAAAATACTACAGTTCCGCATGGAAAACCTGGTGCACCGGACGTGATAAATTCCGACGTGATCTTCCCGCCATTGCCGCTGACTCGCACTTGCGTCAAACTGCAGTCCAGGCTCTCGACGTCATGCAGATTATCAACCACAGTGACCTGTTCCTCCGCTATAAAGCGGCCGGAGAACTTGCAGCCGCCGCCCTCGACCGCTTTGCTGACCACCGGGACATCACCCAAAACCTGGGCGCAGTCGACTGGTGTTATGAAAAGAAAATCCTCGGCCTCACCGATCCTAAATATCGGCAGCTCAACTCCCAAGCCATCGACCGCATCATGGACTTCGACCCGGTGACCGAACTCATCAACACAATCAGCTACCAAACCAATCAAACCCACTACCGCACCGACCACGTCCCATCCCGGCAGGAAGCCGCCGACTTGTTGGCCCTCGACAATCTTGACCACCTCGACCCCACCGTGGCCCTCATTGTGGCCAACATTCACGAAACCCACAACTGGTTCACAAAACTCAACCAAGAAATCCGCGGCACCACCCCCACCATTGGTGCCCTCACCGACCCGGCCGCGCGCTACCTCTACGAGCTGGAACAAACCCGCGGCAACCCCACCGCCAAATCCATCATCAACCAAATCACCGACCTTGCCGACCGGCTTGCCCACCCCCACCAATTCGCCCAATCACCCAAAGCCGGCACCTTTGTGAACCCTTGGGTCCGCGGCATCGGCCACGAACAAACCCTTATCGCCCTGCTTGCCCGACCACACATCAACCCCGAATTAGCGGCAGAAATCCGCGACTTCCTCATCGCCGCCACCCACGCCGGTGTCTATGGCAGCGGCTGGTGCTACCGTACTGAAATCCTAGAAACCGACGAACAGGCACTCCACGTCGGATGGCACCACGGCGCCTGGGTTTTGGAATCCCGCTGCGCCTCACACCGCCGCACCACCCACATGCTCGTCCACCCCGACCACACCAACCTCGATGCCCTCCACCTCGTTGATGAACTACCCCACAGCCTCACCGGTGAGCAATTCCTCCACCAGCTAGAACAGCTCGACACCATCTATCAAGCCGCCACCCCCATGCTGCCAGGTGGCATCACGCTGGCCGAAGGGGTTCACCAGCTCGCCGGCCGCACCGCCCTCACCCATGATGCCGCCCACGCCGTACTTTCCGGGGTCATGAACGACAACGCAACCCCGCAACTTTATGCGCCCGGCATGGTGCGAGACATTCTTGAAGCCGGAACCACTAACAACCTTATGCAAACCGGCCTCGATTTCGCCGCCATCGGTGACTACTGGGACAGGTACCACGGTGCCCCTCAACTCCACCTTACCGATGAGGAATACGCCCAGCTCATCCCACTGGAGCTCAAAGAACCATACGTCCGGGTGGCCAACACCCTCACAGACAAATTTTATGACGTCCCATCAGTCATGGACCAGTACCTTGTCATTCTCATCGCCATGGCCCACCTGTTTCCCCGCACCGACCTGCGCCGGGCGGCGGTCGCAGGCCAATTGCTTCGGCTGAAAGACCTTGCTATCCGCCAAGCAAGCGAGGGCCACTGGCGAATGCTCTTCACCGGAAACCTGGGCGAACTACAGCCCGGAAACTCCCCGAAATTGCTGGACTGGCAAACCATTCGAGCACTGACCGAAGGGCACATGGACGAACTCATCGCCGACCTGCAACAGGAACCCGACCAGGAAGCCGCCGCGGCCGGAAACCCATATGATCCATGCGTGAGCTCACCCGAACTGGTCACCCAGGTCGCAGACACGCTTGGCATCCCGCAAGACAGCGCCAGGTATTTCCTGCAAATCGCCGCACTCCCCAACCCCACCGACAAAAACGTGCGCGCTTGGAACGGGTGGAAACCCAAACAACTCACCAACGCCGCAACACCCCTGGTGGAACGAGGATTGGTAGTGCAGGAGAATCGACGCGCCGGGCGCACCCGATTCCTCCCCGGCGACTGGCTCCCAAAAACAAAACTCATGCCCCTCATGGAAGAAGCAAAAACCCCGCTCTACCTGATCTGGAACACCCCGAAACCCCAACCGGTGGTGCGGGGCTGCCCACCCCTAGTGCCCCTGCCGGTACTGTTCCACCAAGCCTGGGACTTACACCAACAGAAATAGCACATCTTTTCGAACACAGGTTTGAGGGCGGGCATACATGTCCGACAAGGAAACTATGGTGGACAACCATGGATATCCGCCCGCTTACTACCCTGGAAACCCCCACCGAGCCACCCAACCGCGTCAGGGTGCAGGCCGCACGGTTCAGCGGCGGTGGCATCACCATCGTTGAACTAACTCCCACAGATACCCTCCCCGCGGCAACGATTCGGGCAGCGACAAGCGGGCTGCGTCGCACCCACACCCAGGTGATCGGCTGGACCACACCACGCGACACCTGCACACTGCCAATACTGGGGTGGGCACGTGGCATGGTCCACACCCGACCGCACCTGGTGAAAACCCGCATGGTCAAAGTAATCAACCAGTTGGCTGCGACCAGGCCGCGCCGGGCCATAAGCGTTGTGCGGGAGCTGGCTCGCTACTATATGGAGGCCGGGCGGTCCGATTTTTTGCCCGCCTACCTCGATCAAATCCTGTGGATAGCGCGCCACCATAATCTGCTGCTTGACCCCGAGCGCCGGCTGGCCGTGTTTCGGGAATTCGCCGCATGGAACGCCCTGAGCATCGACCATGTGCGGGCGGAAGCTGCTACCGCAGCCCAGCATTTCACACCAGAACAAGCATTCGACTACCATGTGCGGCTCGTCGCTTTGGCCTCCCGGTCGGGCATTACCATGCAGCCGGATCTTGTAGACCAGGCTCGGCAGCTTGGCGCCACGGCGGGGTTCGACACCGATCAGGTCGATGCCGCGGTGGTAACGGCGGTCTTCGACACAAGAGGCTTTCGTGCTGCCCCGGACACATTCTTTGCCATGGTCAGCCGATCGTTACAGGCGCTGGTTCGTTCCCGCCGTGATTATCAGGAAAAACTTCTTGATGCTCGCCCAGAATTTATGACCCTGGACCGCTACCATGACCTAGTAGACGGCACCAAGGCCTGGGACGAACTGGCAAAAAACAAGTGGGAATTCGCCGCATGGCTCAAGGATCTCATCTTCGACATCATCGTGGATCACCCCATTCCCTTCCCGCCCCGAAAGTGGCTCATTGACGCCATCCACCAGGTCAGACGCGCATGGGGGTGCCTGGATGTGCCGGATAAGAAACTCCGATACTGCCCCCTGGACGTTACTAACGCGCTCGTCGCTATCGGCGGGGTGGATAGGTATGATGTTTCGGGAGATGCGTGGATGTGGGAATGTTGGTTTGATAGTAAAAACTATGAGGATGTGGGGGTGGAGCGCAGCAACTTGTCGGCATTAGCGAAGAACACCCACCATTACATTCACATTCTTCAACGTCATCTTGATGTTGCAGACATTGAAGACAATCTAGCCATCATTCGTGAACATGAAGCAGTCCGCGAAATAGCCGAAAGAGTCTTGCGCTCAACCCCAATAGCACCGTTTGTTCATACCTTTGCCCGCTGCTTCACGCAGGCACTTTCCGTAAGTGTTGGCTCTGCCGAATTGTGGAAATATCACACAAATGTGCGAGACACAGTTCAAGTTTATGATCTGTTTGCCGCATACATTTCACCTCATGGGTATGGCAGTTGTGATCTCGAAGACCCCATATCGTCGCTTGATGAGGCCCGATATGATTTTGGGGATAACTTTCCCTATGATTTTGGGTTCTTCAAACCCGAAATAACTGAGGCTATGTCTGACCTTGATGACATCGATCACTGGGCAACGAAGACCAGCACGTATCTCCGCAACCTCGATAATCCTTTCACTGTACTCACCGAGCCAGCTGCCGCATACCTATACGAACTCAGCGGATACCACCCCGATCTGAACCTCACCGCCGCCGACATAGCGGCGCAATTTACGCAGCTTGCCGACGAACTGGCGCACCCCCAACAATCCGGCTCGCCGCCACGCATTCCTATCACCAACAACCTGTGGGTGCAGGCCATCGGATGTGATGCCAGAATCCGGCAACTATTGCAACGCCCCTTCGTTAACCCGCAACTTGCGGAAACAGTCTGCAAATTCCTTGCGGCAGGTGTCCTTGCGGGTATTTATGCTTCGGGTTGGCTGCACTATACGGTGGCCTACCACGTTGAGCTTTCTCCCGGTTGGCACCATGGTGCCTGGGTCGTCGAATCTCACCGTGAGGGCAAACACGTCATGATTGACATGCTCATCCATCCTGACCACACCAACCTTCAAGTCTTCGGCATTACCTTCACCCAGGACCTTGCTAGTAGCGACTATGAACCAGAGGATTTCTATTCATGGTTGGATATGACCTACGAAGACGTCATTAGGCGACTCGGTGAAATCCCGATGAACCTGGCCAAACGGTGGAAGCAGCAAAGCATTTTTCCGGGCAACATTCCCATTGAAACCATTGCGGCACTGCTTGTCGACGTCACTACCCTCACCCCGGCGGCCATCTACTATGTGCTGCTCGGTATCACCCCCACGCACCCGCAGGGTATGCCGCGCAGGTTGCGAATCATCGCTGAAGATCAACTCACCTCCGACATCATCATGGGGCTTCTTCGTGCCTACAATTCGCCCGACATGATGGCAGGCTGTTGGGCTAAAAATTATGGCACGCCACAACTCCATCTCAGCGATGACGAATACGCCCAGCTCATGCCGCTGTGCTCCCGGATAAAAGTGGGGGATACCTTAACGGATCGGCTTCCTGACACCCCGGACAAAGCAGCGGAATACCGTGTGCTTCTGCGCCACATGGCCCGCATGTTCTCACCGGATGATCCACGCCAAGGCGTTGTGGCAGATAAGCTGCGCACACTAGATCACCTTGAGAAATCAGACAACCCTATGTAACCAATCGTGTCCGCCCCCGTCGTTATAGTGAGCACCATGAACATTGACACACTTGCTTCCCCGGTGGCGTCGACAAGCGATGCCGAAGTACACGCAGCCCGATTCACGATCGGTGACATCACTGTGGTGCGACTCGTACCAACAAAACTATTGCACGTGACGGAAACCGTTCTGGAGATGATCGGTCTGACACTGGCCACCACCCGGCAGGTGGGGAGAGTGGCAGCAACACAACCCATGGGATTCATCGACTGGGTGACTATTCATCGCCCCGACGATCTGCCGATTATCCTACCCTACCTGGGTGAACTCAGTCGAGCACAAGATGCCATCACCAGCAAACCAGCCAGAGTGAAAAGCCAGATGAAGCCGGTGATCGCTAAACTGGAGGAGGAGGCACCACACTGCGTGCCGGCGTTTATTACCGAACTAGCCCGCCATTTCGTGATGGCCGGCCGAACCGGGTATTTAACCCACTACCTGATACGAGTTCTTGAGGTAATATCCGAATACGATTTACCTATCGGCTCGCCTGAATACCAAGAACTACTATTTGAATTTGTCTCATGGCGGGCAATGACCACTCGCGTTTTGCAGGACGCAGTAGACATCATAGATTGGTCGCTGGAACCCCAAGCAGCCTTCGATTATGCGTACAAGCTCATCGTTGCCCAAGCACAAGCCGGTGGGATACTCGATAAGTCCGCTGTGATCATTTTGCGTCGCCTGGGTAGGCCACTGGAGCTCAGGCCGGATGACATCATCGATCGTCTGCTCGCCGATATCATTTATTCGAAAGGGTTTACTACAGCAGATCCGGAGTTTTTTACCAGGGTGGAACCATCCCTGCGGCGCATCGTGCGGGCTGACCGTGGGCGGCAAGATCATCTTCTTGCCGTTCGGCCTAACAACATGTCGCTAGACATCTATCATGAAGCATTGGTGGACACCGAGGCGTGGCGGGAACTTACCAGTGACAACCGTGCGTTCGCCCAATGGCTCTACCTCCGCGTGATCACGCCTGGTGGCCTGTCCGCGCGGCCCTGGCTCATTGCTGCAATTTACCAGTTGAAAGACGAACTTGCCGGGATGGTCATTCCCAATGAAACACACAAATATTTCCCCATCAATAGCCCGGATCTTATCAATGTGTTCGTTGACGTTGGCATGACCTGGGAGAATCCTGATGAGCTTTGGTGGCGTTGGGAGGACTGGTACAAGAATCACTACACCGATTTATCGGCTGCGGCAGCCGACCCATGCCTTCGGGCCAAAGCTGTTAGCAGGCTTTGGGTTTCCGATATTGTTTCGAACATTCACTTATTTCTTACCAACGAGCCGGCCAGGAAGCTAGCCGCAGAAGTTCTCAACCAGCAGAGTAAGAAGCATGCTATGCCTTCGTGGGTGCCTTCGTGGATCCCCAGTAGGGTACAGCGAGGAGAAGATTGACAGGAGATCAATAGCCCGCAATCTTATAGCAGAAGATATCGAAGAACTATTCGGTTAAACGATGCTATTGTGCGGGATACTTGACCTCAATGGGTACAGGTTTTCGATAATACACATAAGCATGTCCGATGTGCGGGTTACGGTCATATCGTGAATATCGCCAGCCTGGATTGTCAACCACCACACACGTTAGCATTGCATGCCACCCAATTCACCGCGCCCGACGGCGCCACCATTATCCGGCTCGTGCCGGAAACACTACTGGATGCGGAAACCCTAGCGTTGCAAAGCGTCGGGTGCCGCCGCGCAGATGACCAGGTGGTTGGCTATGCTTCGGCACAAAAAGTGGGGTTCCCCACCTGGTCGATCCTCAGCGAACCGGCAAACGCATACTATGTGCGTAATCTTGCGACCCGTCTGCAATTGGTGGAGCAGCAAGCCCGGGAGCACCCACAGGCTACCCAGAAGAAACTCGTCGAGCTCGCCATGGAATTCGCCCACTCCATGCCCCACCTCATTCCCATCTTCCTTGAAGAAGTAGCACGCATCTATGTCCGAATAAATCAGGCGCCCATCGCTAGCCAATTCTTCAACCTGGCCCGCGAAATCGAACGCAAATTCGACGTTGAGGTGGACCCGTGCCGGCACGCCGCCATGTTCCAAGAATTCACCCGCATGGGCGTGATCGGGGTGAAAGAATTCACCACCGAAGCCCGAAAAGCTGCGAAACGCCTCCCACCGCAGGAAGCCTACGACTACTTCTTCGACCTCTGTGTCGATCGTTGCCGCGCCGGTGGGCTAGCATATTCGCGCATGGCCAGCGACCTGCGTCGACTAGCTAAAGCTGCCGGTATCAGCGCCAAAGAATCCGACCGGAGACTCGTCACGAATATCCTGGGGCTCGCAGGTTTCTACCAGGCAGCAACCGGGTTTTTCCGCGACATTCGCCCAACCCTTGTGCAACTCGTCCGTGACAATCCCCAGTGGCATGACAAGCTTCTTCTTGCAAAACCCAAAAAACTCACCATCGAAGAATACTTCGAACTACTGCGCGAAACCGGTGTCTATGATGGGCTCGTCGCCGATAAAGCCCGACTCGCCACGTGGCTCGTGCGAATTATTCGCCACGAATACTCCCGTGACAACTATAACTTCTGGCGTAGCCAGCAGCTTATCGACGCCGTGACCCATGCGGGCGATGCCCTAAAAGGGAAAACCCTCCCACTCAACGAGTGTGGCATGGATATCGACCTCATTGACGCCCTATCGGCGGGCGGCATCACCTGGGACCTGAGTGATACAAAAAGCAGATACTTTGACTGGCGCTCGTGGGCAAGACCCGGCGCAGGTGAATACCGCCGCGACCTGGCCGGGATCATGAATCACCCGCAATTGGGGGATTTTATGGCAAAAACAATTCCGTTTTCCGACATTCGGATCCTCAAGCAACCATTGCTCGCCACCGAACCCGGCCGGCAGCTGCTCAGCCGTAGCCTGCAACACCAAGCCGATAAGCGAAAAAGCATCATCGGCTACCCGAATGTGTGGAAACACTTCTACCACCAGGTATTAGAAGAGCTGGCCCACACGCAACTAGGGCGCATCAACCCCACAGCCTTCGAACAAATATTCTCCTACGACCCGGTGGCGGAACTACAAGCACGCCTGCGCCTCGGCTTTTTCCAAGAACTCGCCTGGCCCCTCCTCGAACAGGAACTGGAACGCCTCCTAACTGAATCCTCCCAAACCTACCATCGGTTAGAGTTTCACGAAACCTATCCCGCAGTGATTCTTCGCGTTGATGGAATCGTGGAGGCTATCGACCGGGACCGCATCATCGCCCACGGTACCATTCCGCACGATTGTTACTTGACCTCGGCGCACCTGGTTGGTGACAAAATCGCGGTATCTTATTGCGCCTATAACGATGAAAAGTATGCATACTGGTTAGGGCAAAAACCACGTATCGTCAATTCTGATTATTTTAGTAGTGAAATGCACTACACCATCCCCATAATGAACAGCGACACCGGTACCGAAAGTCGACTCACCTCTGATGGACTCCTGACTTACCCCCATGTGCCTAAAAAATTCGGCGGCCCCGTCATCGGCACCGGGCCATACTACCTATTCAAAGGCCGGAACATTCGAGAATGGCCCAATGGCAACACCTACGAAACCAATGCCATCCTGCAGGAGGAAGGAATACCAGGAATAGACCTCACAGGGCTGCTACCCATGACACCGCCGGCAGACTATCATTTCCGACTCTGGTGCTCTGCAATCGTTCCCACTTGTCTCACCACCACGGAAAGCCTCTGCGGTACCCTCCACGATCAGCACATCAACATTGTTTTCCAACCGCGATGCTGCGAATGTGGAGACTTTCATGATGACTCCAGTTGGCTCTGCACACCGCTGGGACAATTCCAGTCACAATACAAGCTGCTAGGCGCCATCAAACGCCCCGGTGGTGGCGTGTGGCTCATCAGCGACAAAGCCGCAGACCGCATAATCATCGACCCGGAAACCGACCAGATCATAGCCCGCGATAACGCCCCCCATCATAATCCTGCGGATCATCTCTATGATCTGCCGCTCAGCGCCTACCACCAACTACAACCCCGCAACCTCGACATGAGCATCCGACTGCGCCGGGCCACTCGGGAACAAGTTGCTGCTATCCTCGCCAACCCCGCCCCAGATGTTATCGAACAAACATTTGGGTCAGACCCCGTGTTGGTGGCGGACATCCTCCGCGCCACCGTTCAAGTGAACGACCAGGCGGCACGCGCGGCGCAGGTTCGCCCAACCCCCGAGACCGCACAAAACCAGACGTAGACGCCACGCTGCCGGCAGGGAACAACGTCGACAAGCAAAAACAAACAAATTTTCGATCATGGACGTGTTGTGTCCGACAAACTAGATACAGTGGAACCAACAACCACAAACCTTACAGCGGAAGGCGCACAACACAACCATGAACACCGACGACCTAGCCTGGCTCGACGCCGGCGACTACTCCTTCGCACTAGGACCAGACAACAAAATCATCGCCCGCAACGCCGCAGGCCGAGTACTCAAAACCGTGCCAGCCAAAGCCAGAAAACTCCCCGAATTCGACATGCTCGACGGGCAACGAGTAACCCTGGAACAACACGAACAATCAAACCGCGACCAAGTACAAGAATGGTTCCTCCAAGGAGACACCATCCCCGTATTAGTCGTACACGCTGTATGGAAAGACGCATTATGGCGCAAATATTTCCAAGGTTTAATCGTGTCACATGAATCCGAATCAGGCATGCTCCAAGAAGTCACTGACACATCATTACAACTCGTAGACCTCGACGGCGAAACCATCGAAGTACCCGTCACTGACTCCGGGGTACTCACCATCTTGCACCCAGCACTCATCGACGAAGTAGAACAATGGCGAGAATTCGCCTCCGAACTAGGCGTACACCAAGGCCTAGACCAACTCTTCCGAGACGTATACTTCAAACCCGCCGACGCCGACAGCCAACAAAAAGCAGTCAACGCCTACGCGGACGGAAAATATGCGCGCGGCTCACACCTACTAGGCCGCGGCCGGGGCGGCGGATTCCGCACCACACTAGGGGAAGTATCCGTCATCGTGCACGACAGCGGCCAAGAAGTAACCGCATCACTCGACGTTGATGCCTGGGATCCCTCCGACGAAGCAGAACTAGGCACCCTGAGCTTTACCGCAAACGGTAAAACCCTCCCGCTTGCCGACGTCGGGCCCGTAGCCTGGTCCGAAGGCATCCGCATGTGCGAATACATCTATGCCGGCCGCACCATCGACACCGACGACAACCAATAACCCGCCCAAAGGAACCCCATGAACATCACCCCCCTCGCCACCCCGGAAACCCCAACCACCCGCAGCTCGGAACTCCACGCCACCGAATTCACCAACCACGATGGCACCACCATCGTCCGACTCGTCCCCACCGAACTGCTCAAAGCCGAAGAACTCGCACTCGCATCCGTCGGCCTCAACCGGGGTGACGACCAAATCGTGGGGCGCACCATCACCAGGGCCGTCGGCTTCCCAGCCTGGCCAATCATCACCGACCCAGACAACGCCCAACACGCCCTCAACCTGGTGAGGCACCTAGAATGGGCAAAACGCAACGCGGAACACACACCGAAACGTGTCAAGGAACGCTTTAACGAACTCATCACCTCGCTCACAAAATCCGCCCCACACTTTGTCCCCACCCTGCTGGAAGAACTCGCCCGCATTTTCGTCAACGTAGGCAACACCAACTTCGCTCGACAATACTTCGGCAAAGCCCGCGAAATCGAACGAACATACGACATCACCATCGACGCCGAACGACACGCCGCCATGTTCACCGAATTCGCCGACTCCGGCATCATTGGCGCCAGGGAATTCACCGCCGAAGCCAAGTCCGCCGGCGAACGCATGGAACCACAAGCCGCCTTCGACTACTTCCTACAACTCAGCATCTCCCGATCCCGCGCCGGGGCTGGAGCCTACGTTGGGCTCGCCCGCGACCTGCGGAAACTCGCCAAGGCGGCCGGGATGAGTGCATTCGATGCCGACAAAGCCCTGATTGAGGGCATCATCGAATTTTCCGGCTTTCAGGAAGCATCGGCTGGGTTCTTTAAAAGTGTTCGATCATCGTTGCCGAAGATTGCTGCGGAGTCCGCGCGGTGCCGGGCTGCACTGCTGAAGGGGCGCTACCGGGAGTTAAGTATCGAAGAATACTTCACCATCTTGCACGAGTCTGGGGCATTCGCCGAGCTTGCCGCCGACAAAGAAGACCTTGCCGAATGGTTAGTGGAATTCATCGCAACGGAATATGGCAGTTCCTACTATTACTGGCAGCGGCATCGCAGCCAAAAACTTATCGACGCCGTGGTGCTGGCCGGCGATCATATGGCCGGAAAAACCTTACCCCTGTATAGCAACAGCACAGACCTGGACCTGATCGACGCCTTATGTGCTAATAACATTGTGTGGGATCTTCAGAATATTAACTATTTCCGCTGGTCTGATTGGTTTGATAATGAAAACTACAAAGATTCGGGGGCATCCCGCCGTGATCTTTCCGGGATTACCCACCATGATCAGCTCCGCGACCTCATCCCCGGCAGCATTCCCGTGGGGCTCATCGCCGGCAATGATAACCTCAGTCTCATTCTTAACATGCCTGTGTTGCGGGAACTCTGCCACGTCCGCCTCGACCAGTGCGCCGCAGAACGCGACCTTCTGACCGGGTTCGAGCCAGAATGGAATCAATTCACCCGCACTGAGCTGCAGTACCTGACCGATCCGCGGGTGGCTGACATCAATGCTGAGGCGGCAGAGAAACTTTTCAGTATCGACCCGGTAGCCGAACTTCAGGCACGGCTACGCAACGGTATCGTAGAGGAGCTCACATGGCCGGCTGTGGAGCAGTCCATGAGCCGACTGCTTGCGGGTGCGCCGCAAGAGGCAGCAGTAGAGTTTTTCGAAACCTACCCTGGCGTTGCTATCCGGTTTGGGGAAAAAATTGAAATCATTGATGGCGACGAGGTAGTTGCCCACGGTACTGTTCCCGCAGATGCGAATGTAGATGCCATCCATCAAGTGGGGGATCATGTGGCTACGTTCTACCACCCGAACTATCGGAAGTATTATTCCTGCTGGTCGGGGGAGCCTCCAGTGTTGAACGGGAAACTGAATTACTACTCCGCTATTCCGGATAGCAACTCCGTTCCCACCCCAGAGGGGCGACTCACCGGCTACGGCATGCTTTCCTACCCTAACCAGCCCGAATATTATGGTGGTTATGTATTGGGTACCGGTCCCTATTACCGGTATGCGCGTTATGCGGAAATTAACGATGATGCTGCCCTTGAACCTGTTGGTCGAGGTGAGAGCATCCCCGGGGTGGATTTGACCGGCCTGTCCACGAGCCCACCACCAGCAACGCATACGTTCCTTGGTCGACAAAGCACCATCATTCCAGTTCAACCCACCACGCGTGATAGTCTGTGTGGCACTCTTAACGATCAACACATCAGCATTGTGTTCCGCGGCCACTACAGTGGTATCGGTCAGCCTGGCCACATTTGGACTCCCCTAGGAAGTTTTACTTCCAAACACAGTATCGTTAGCGCTATCCGCCGACCTGGTGGTGGGGTATGGCTTGTTGACGACTATTCCTATCGGGGTCGATGCTTCTACGACCCGGAAACCGATAATCACATGTTTGGCGGTACAAACACAACCAACACCATGGACTACGTGTGCCGGTTACCGCTAAGTGCCTATCACCAGTTGCGTCCCCGTGACGAGGAGATGAGTGTGCGAATGCGGAATGTGAGCTATGAGCAGGCCGCCATGCTGTTGGATTCGCCCACGGCCGAGGTGGTCGAGCAAGAATTCGGTACGGACCCGGTGTTGGGCGCGGCCATCCTTCAGGTTGTCACCAAGGTACAGGACCTTGCCAACTGGTTGGCAATGAAAGGCCACGAGGCGGAGGAAGAGAAGCCCGAAGAACGGGAGGTTAGCCTGGAGGCCAGCGATGTTTTATGGCAAGCTATACCTGGTCGTTATGCAAACAGTTATGTGCGGTGCATTGGCATGTGGAACGGCGGTATTCTGTCAACACTTCTCGCCAACCCCGGAGAAACCAACCCGGAACTAGACGAGGTAATGGAAGCCTCGAAAGAATGGTGGGAACTGCTCGGCAAGGAGAAAGTCATTGTTGTCGCCATTTCCGCCCTGTCGAACGATCCAGGTGCGGTCATCGAATTGTGTGAATGGTTGCTGGATGCCACAGAAGCCGGACTGTTCGCTTCTGGGTGGCAGCACTGTCGGCTGGTGGAAAAATCCGGTCAGCAGACAGCGGAGTGGCGGCAGGGTGCCTGGGTGTACAGCTATGGTCGCTACTACAACGAAAACCTGCACGCCATCATGCGTCCTGAGCACAAGGGTATTGCTGAACTACGTACTGTAACCGATCCTGACCGGCCTGATTTGTCGATGGATAAGCAGGAGTTTATGGATAGTGTTGCGGCGATCAAGACGTGGGCGGAACAGCGTAAACAGCAAGTTGAGGAGCAGCCGGAAGACGCCCAGGTTCTCTTCGGCGGCAGTTTACTAGCCGATGCGGCAACCCAACTGTCGAATGACACTATTCTCTTGCCGGAAACCGCCAAGTATATGCTCCATGGATTGAAAGACTATTCCTCACGGTCGTGGCAATCGACCGTGTTAGATAAAGCTGGTCGTGCCGAGCTTGGGTTCACCCAGGTGACTGAGCGGGCAGTACTGACCCAGATTCGGGGTATTGATCATCTTGAGTGGTTGCTTGCCTCGGGGGTGGACGAGTCCTTCCCCACCCTGGGGGTGAATGTGGAGAAGATGCGGGGTTACCTGCTGGAACGCTACGGCACGCCTATTATGGATCTCACCGTGCGGCAACTCAACGAGGCAAAGAAACTCGGTCTACACGAATACTACATCACCCACGCTATCAGCCCCCACCTGGGAGTGCCTTCTCTTTATGATGCCGGAAAAGCCGGGAAATACCTGCAAGTTCTGTTGTATCTGGCGCATGAAATGGACCTGTCCGACCCAAACCGGGTAATGATTGCCACAAAACTCGTAGAACTCAAAGAATTCGCGGCGCAGCAAACCTGGAAAGAACTAGGCACCATGGAACTCGGCGGGGACTACGACCAAAAGGGATTCACCTACACCGTCACCCATGAAGCTCAGGTGATTCGTGTGTTGTTGGAGGGGTTGTTGGATGGTTTTGTTGAGGGTTTGGGTGTTGTTGGTGGTGTTGGTGTGGGGTTTGATCCGTGTGTGTCGGTGCCTGGTTTGGTTGTTGAGGTTTCGGAGGTGTTGGGGGTGTCTTTGGATTGTGCGCGGTATTTTTTGCAGGTGTTGGCGTTGGTGTGTCCGTCTGATGTGTGTGTGCGTCGGTGGAATGGTTGGGGGAGTGGGGATATTCGTGGGGTTGGTGAGGTGTTGGCTGGGCGTGGGTTGTTGGTTGGTGGTCGTCGGTCTGGTGCGGGTCGTTCGTGGTTTTTGCCGGGTGGGTGGTTATCTGGTGCTGCAGGGTCGTGTGGTGTGGAGGTGTGGAAGGTGTCGTTGTTTTTGGTGTGGGGTGATGTGGTGTTTCGTCCGGTTGTTGGTGGTTGTCCGGTGCTTTGTTCTGTTGGGGAGTTGTTTACTATGGCGTGGGAGCGGTATAAGAACGGCGACAAACCAGGATTCGAAGATGCTCCCACCGTGAAATACCGCCAACGGTAGGCGAAGAAAGTGTTACCCTAGGGCCACCATGAAAATCGCCATTGGCCAAATCGGCACCGACGCAGATAAAACCGCCAACTTTGCTCTTGTAGCCCAAGCGGTCATCACCGCAGCTATGAATCATGCCCGGCTGATCCTGTTTCCCGAAGCCACCATGCGGGCATTCGGCACCGGTCGACTCGACGAAATAGCCGAACCCCTCGACGGGCCATTTGTGAGCGCACTCGCCGGCCTCGCCAAGAACTACAATATCGCCATTGTTGTTGGCATGTTCCGACCAGCCGACCAGCATGTGGTGAGCGGAAGAACCATCAATCGTGTGTACAACACCACCGTTGCGATCTGTCCCAACGGCACGGTCGTCCATTACGACAAGATCCACACCTATGACGCCTTCGGCTACCGCGAATCCGACACCATCAAACCCGGGAAAAATCTCGTCACTTTTACCTATAACGCCGTCACCTTTGGGCTTGCCACCTGCTATGACCTACGGTTCCCTCAACAATTCCGGCAGCTTGCGCGCCGCGGTGCCGACATTATTCTAGTCCCCACCTCCTGGGCCGATGGTCCCGGCAAACTGCAGCAGCGACAACTACTCATCCGCGCCCGCGCCCTCGACGCCACCAGCTGGGTCATCGCCGCCGACCAAACCCATCACGCCACCAGCCACCCCCGCGGCGTCGGCCATTCCGCATTTGTGCAACCCGATGGCATGATCGCCCTGGAAGCCGGCCCCAATGCGCAAATGCTGCTTTACGACGTCGACCCTCACCTCGTTCATCGCATTCGGGAAAAACTACCGGTGATCTACGGCGACTAGGACCGGTAGGGCGTCGACAAGCAAAAATCTATAACCCATTAGAGCGGTACGCAATCATAAGATCCAACCTTAGAATCTCGATGCCCAAGAGTTCGTTATCTTCGGAAACATCTAATATCACACTTGTATTACCGTTGTCATCATCCAAGGGGATGGAATAAGCAACGGTTTGTGGCGTGGTGGATGGTTCACCAATATTGATATAGACGTGACCATCCTTATCAATCATTAGAGCAGGTTTTTGAATCAACATAAAATCCGATACTGGTTTGGTTTTATAGTGTGAGCGTAGATAAAAACAAGGTTGATGACATTTTTTTGATAATTTTATCAAAAAAATATGTGGTTTTTGCGGGGCTGGATTTTCGTATGGCTATCATTGAAGCTTACTCAACTACCCAGAAATGCGGCTTAGCCTCTCAAAGTACTAACACACATGGCCACTCTCTGGAAGTGAAGAAAAAACAAGGCAGATGACGTGGATGAATTGTGGGACTGTGTGCGTGACTTATCGGAGTCATCGTTTGGTGATGCTGAATAAGCTTCCAAATACCTTTGGATCATCTTTAATGATAGAAAGTTGTTGACTATGTATGCGAGTTTTCCTCACGAGTTGAATACTGTTTTTGATGCTGGGTTGGCCAAGTATGGCCCAGTAGAGTTGTCGAAGCGGTTTATGTTTCACTACATGCGGGAAAACGGTGTGACTTATGGTGACGCATGGCAGTGTCTAACGGAGTTGTCGGAATCTTCTTTCGAGGATCCTGTATATATTCGTAAGGTTGAGCAGTTTTATGCGAAGTACGCGGAAATCATGGATGAAGAGTCAGCAGCTACCGTAGATGAAGACATCAGGTTTACGGCAAAACATGATGTAGTACAGAGTATTTTAGATTGCTTAGAGGTTCCTATCTCAGAATTACCCTACAATGCTATTTATAACGTACGAGGTTTTTGTTGGGATGAGGAGCGGATACAAAACAGCTTCGCAGAGCTAGACAATGAAACCGGGATACCCGATTTTCACCCACCGGCCATTACGTTTTCCATACCTATTGGGTCGTTGGATGATGCTCGTAAGGCTGTGGCTGCCAGGAAGGATTTGGATTGTCCGTTAGCTTTGTTTGATACGTGGGGGTTTGAGTCACCTACACAGTTTTTGGTGGTGGCGATTTTGTTTCAGGATTGGCCTATACCACCCTATAATTGTATTGTTGATAAAACAGATGGCAAGGCATACACAACCGACGAGAAAAACGCGGAAGTATTTAAGCATTTTGGGGAAGACGGTATTCGGGTTGTGAGCATGACGGGCAAGGATAAGGTTTTATGGCATGAGTGGTCCCGCACAATGTTGGAGACGTTGCCACCGTATCCGGGAGAAAGCTACTAAGATCTATAATATTGTGGACTGAATAGTTTGAAGCGAAAATAGTCTTCAAGGTAGTGACAATAATGGCTAAAGATATATTTCAGCGGGTTGCTGACGAAGCACGTCCCCCTGCGGTGTTGGCCAGGCGAATGCGCGCAAGTTTGCGGCAATAGAGGAGATGATTATTCCGTGATAACAGCAAAAGATTTCCTCGCTTACGTTGAGGAAACCACCCGTAATGAATTATGGATCGATCACGCAGCATGGTATTTAGGCAAAGACGTTTATATCACAGCCGGAGTATCAATAAACTATCCTCCCTACTACAGGTTTTATATCCGTAATGTAAAAGTGGAGCGTTTGTATTCCGTCCAGGAGTACATCCTAGAACTATGGACAGTTGACCCGAAAGTAACGAAACCGTTTTATCTATCAGAAAACACGATCCGGTTCGTGACAGATGACAACGAATACCGTGACCCTAGGAAAACAGAACTCATATTCACCGGGGATGAAATTTTTGTTACGGACCGTGATCTTCCTGCACCAGATCTCCATACAACATGGCAGTTTCTCCGGGACGACATGTCGGCAAGGGAGGTGGAAGAAATAACCCGACTCCACAAGCTCATCTTCGACGACACCGTACCTGATTAGCCGTAAGCTCCATGGCGTTATATGTTTCCGGGTATCTGCACAATGTATTTAGCAACCAGGCCAGAAGACTCGATCGACATCCCAGCCAAACTACAAAAATAAGCCCCCAGTCTTGAACATCGCCCAGGTGAGGCATGCCCAGCAAGCCTGCCACACCTCACCGTACCTGCCCCAACAACCCCCTAGTCTTCAGCAT
This sequence comes from uncultured Corynebacterium sp., assembly GCA_915275065.1. Taxonomy (GTDB): domain Bacteria; phylum Actinomycetota; class Actinomycetes; order Mycobacteriales; family Mycobacteriaceae; genus Corynebacterium. The sequence goes on from CAJZGD010000003.1 coordinate 31,619, forward strand.
CGGGGATGACGCAGAAGGACTGGTAGTGGTCCTGGGTGTAAAGCCACACGTCCGGGTCGGTTTCGCTCCCGCCGCCGGTCACAATGCGCCGCTTACCCCGATGATTCACTCCGGGCGTGTCCACGGTGTATTCGCGGTAATAGTTACGGCCAATGTCGGGGAGCTGTTTTTCATGGTTGCCGAACCGCTTATTGTCCTTCTCTGGGTATTCGTAGGGGCCGCCGGCCAAAATATCGTCAATGGTGTTCATGGCCTCCTTAGGCAGCGAATCAACCTGGCATTCCCGGAATTTTTCAAAACCCTTATTGGCTGTTTGGTTTTTCGTGTACGTGGGCGCAGCACTGGAAGCATTGCCGCTGTGGGTGTGATGCTGCGTGCCGGTTGCGGCGTGGGCGGTG
>CAJZGD010000004.1 GCA_915275065.1 uncultured Corynebacterium sp.
TGGTGACCTAAAAATGGGCACCCACGCTTGGGTGCCCACGATAAAGTACATCCAATCAGGTGTATTCCTTTGGGTGTACTCGATTGGATTATCCTAAGTCATCATGCTCCACTAATTGGCGAGCCGCCTCTGTGATGGATCCCGACAACGACGGATACACAGCAAAAGTATCCGCCAACTGATTCACCGTAAGATTATTCGTCACCGCCACCGCAATCGGTAAAATCAGCTCCGATGCGGTAGGCGCCACCACCACCCCACCAATCACAATGCCGGAGTGCTTACGGCAAAACATTTTCACAAAACCATGCCGAAGCGACCGCATCTTCGCCCGAGGGTTGGTCTCCAAGGGCAGCATGACCGTGCGAGCACTCACCTGACCAGATTCAATCTCATTCTGTGTCACCCCCACCGCCGCAATCTCTGGACGAGTAAACACAGCCGTCGCCACCGTCTTCAACCGCAATGGTGAAACACCCTCCCCCAACGCGTGATACATGGCGATCCGGCCCTGCATCGCGGCAACGGATGCAAGCGGAAAGAGGTCCGTACAGTCACCCGCCGCATACACCCCAGGCACATTCGTGCGCGACACTCGGTCCACCTTAATATGCCCCGAAGGGGTGGTTTCCATCCCAATGGCTTCCACGCCCATGTTTTGGGTATTAGGGATAGAACCCACCGTCATGAGCGCATGTGATCCGCGGATTTCTCGACCATCACTGGTACGCACCAACACTCCCCCATCATCCGTGCGCACCACCGAATCCACCCGCGCATGCTTCACCAAAGACACACCTCGCTCCGTCAACACGGTTTCCAGCACATCCGCAGCATCAGCATCATCGTGCGGCAAGATTCGATCCCGCGAAGCCACCATCGTGACTTTCACCCCGAGCTCAGCAAATGCCGACACGAATTCCGCACCGGTCACACCGGAACCAACCACAATCAAATGCTCCGGCAACTCGGTAATGTTATAGATCTGCCGCCAGGTCACGATCCGCTCGCCGTCGGGTTGCGCCCCAGGCAAAATACGTGGCGACGCACCCGTCGCCACCAGCACTAAATCACACTCAATTGTTTCTACCGTGCCATCGGTATGCTCTACCCGAATATAATGCACGGTTTGATTCAAATTATAGTCATCAAAAGTGCCCCTACCTGCAACTATCCGAACCCCGGCGCGTTCAACCGAACGAGAAATATCGTTCGACTGCTTCCCAGCTAATTGCCGCACCCGACCATTCAAGGCGGTAACAAGCCTGGTGGCCCCAGGCTCTGCGGCATCCTCGGAAAGTTTCATGCTCAACCCCATGTCTTCGGCACGTCGAAGATCGGTTTTCACATTGGCACCGGCGATAAACGATTTTGATGGGACACAGTCATCAATGACCGCGGAACCACCAAGACCATTATCTTCAATGAGAGTGATGTCTGCCCCATAGCGGGCACCAACAAGGGCAGCTTCGTAACCGGCGGGTCCACCGCCAATAATGACAATGCGCTTTGCAGAATGAGTGGTCAATCGTCCTCCAGGGGTAACACAGCTATGGGCGTCGAAAAGCTTATACAGCAGACAATACCTGGCAATGACTAAACCACAAACACCTGATCGGTGTGGGAATTAAACCGATCGGCGACGCCTGCGAATAACCGTACCCCCACCGGAATGCATTGCTCATCCGCCAACATATTTGCCTTGTGTAAATCTCCTTTCTCGCTCACGCCATCCCAGCACCCTAACCGTGCCATTGAGCCCGCGACATGCTCTAAATACCACGAAAAATCCTCCCCACCCGATGACTGTGGTGCCTGCACTACCGCCTGGGGGTCCATCATTCGTGCCGCATCCGCGAGTATGGCTGTCGCCACATCATCGTTGATCACCGGCGGTACTCCCTTCACGTATGTGATCTGATATTGCGCGCCGGTTGGGGCAACAATCGCCCCGATGAGTTCTTCCAAGAGCGGTTGAATTTTCCGCCACACATGGATATCTCCCGTGCGGATTGTTCCCCGGATCGTTCCTTCCTCGGGGATAGCATTGGGAGCAAAACCTGCGTTGATCGCCCCGAAAACCATGACCGTTGCCGTCCGCGGATCCACCCGTCGGGTCAGCAATCCCGGCAGATCAGTGACTATTTTTGCTAAGGCATACACCACATCGTTTGTGAGGTGTGGGCGAGATGAGTGCCCACCGGAACCGGTGACTTTGACCTCAATAACATCCCCGGCAGAGGTGATAGGGCCTACCCGAACCCCGATCATGCCGGTGCGAATTTTTGGCTCTGCGTGGATTGCAAAGATATTCGTGATTCGCTCCAAGACTCCTAATTTAATGAGTTCTGGGGCGCCGGAATCCATAACCTCTTCCGCTGGCTGAAAGATGATGCGAATACCGATTTTTATCAGTCCTCGACGGTCTGCCTCCGCAAGCACACACGCCAACCCGAGGGCAACCGTGATATGGATGTCATGGCCGCATGCGTGCATGACGCCCGCGTTTTGCGAACTATGCTCGCAGCCCGTGTGCTCTTGAATGGGGAGTGCATCGATGTCGGCGCGGAACGCAATTTTTTCCGGGGTGTCTGGGCCGATATCTACCATGAGCCCGGTGTTGGGAAACAGGTGGGGTGTGAGCCCGTGATCACGCAGAATGCTATTGATGGTGGCGGTGGTGCGGTATTCCTGGTCGGAGAGTTCGGGGTGGGCGTGGAATTCCCAACGCCATTGGTAAAGTTCGGTTGTGTGGTCTGCTAGCCACTCATGAGCGATGTCTGCCAGTGACGTTGCTGACGCCGCTGGTGTGGTCGGTTCCCCCGCGTTTCCTGCGGCTTTTGTGGTGTCGTAGGTTTCGCGCTCATTTCGCACCTGGTTGTCGGGGGTATGTTCGTTGTGATTATCGCTGCTGGAATGGTGCTGTTTCACTAGTTCTCTCCATGAAATACCCAAAAGTGTACTGCTCATTATTTTCATCAATGTTGATGCCGGTTTAAGTTTATGCCCATCCTCCACCCAATCCCATAATGAGATGACTAAGCTTTAAGAAGTATTTTGATACTTTTACGACTTTCAGCATTTCAAGAGCATTCCAAGAAGGGCAGGCCAGGTAGGGGTATGAGTGAACAGCTAGCATTTGGTACTGCCGGGATGCGGGCCCCGATTGGTCCAGCAGCTCATCAAATGAATGTTTTTCAGGTAACGCGAATCACTGCGGGTGTTGCCATGTGGTTAGGGAAACACCGCATCATTTCCCCGGAACGACGCCACTTGCCGGAAGCGTATTCTATGGCGGAACAGTTTGCTACCACAAGTCCTTATGAGCTTGGCGGGTTGGATTTTCATGATGATGACCCGGCACCCCGGGTGGTGGTTGGTTATGATGCTCGTTATGGTTCCCATGTGTTTGCCACGACCGCCGCGGAGGTTTTTGCGGGCGCCGGCTTTGAGGTGTTTCTGCTGCCCACTCCTTCCCCAACACCGTTGATTCCTTGGCTGGTCCGTAGTTGGGGGCTCGATGGTGGGGTACAAATCACGGCTTCGCATAATCCGGCCGGCGACAATGGCTATAAGGTGTATATGAATAATGGGCGCCAGTTGACCAGTAGCGCCGCCCGAGAGATTGAGGCGCTCATCGCCCAGCAGGTGCCGGCGGCGGTGGAAATACCCCGGGTGACGGTGCGCCCCTGCCCGGATCAGTTGCGTCGTTTCATTGATGAGGTGACGAGTGTTGTGATGCCCAGCCAAGCGGATTTGTTGCGGGTCAATAATGAGCGGGCAAATATTAAGGTGGCAGTGACGGCCATGCATGGGGTTGGAGGCCGGGCCATGGTGCAAACGTTGCAGTCAGCGGGATTCGCCCAGATCTTCCCGGTGATGCGGCAACAATACCCGGACCCAACATTTCCCACGGTGGAATTCCCCAACCCGGAAGAGCCCGAGGCTGTGGCGGAACTGTTGCGGTTGGGGAAAAAAGTGTCGGCGGACATAGTGATCGCCCTGGACCCAGATGCTGACCGGTGTGCGGTGGGGATTCGGTTAAAGGACGGCACACTGCGTATGCTGCGGGGTGATGAAACTGGGCCGTTGCTGGCAACCCGCATGGTTGCGCCGTGGGATGGCGAGGGGGAACAGCCCATTGTTGCCACCACCATGGTGTCGTCCCAATTATTGACCGCAATCGCCGCAGATCGGGGTTGGGATTTACGGCTCACCCCAACCGGGTTTAAAAATCTCAATGCGGCAGGCGGCGAACACACCGTGGCGTTCGCTTATGAAGAGGCGATAGGGATCGCGCCCGCCCCCTGGCTTGTCGACGACAAGGATGGCATTACCACGGCCCTTATTGCCTGCACCTGGGCTGCGGAGTTAAAAGCGCAGGGGTTGACTCTCGCGGATGAGCTTGAATCCCTGTATAAGCGTTATGGGATTTATGTGGGCCAGCAAGTTGCAATTCGCACAAATGATCCCACCGGTTTGATTGGGGCGTGTATTCAAAATCCGCCCACAACCCTGGCGGGGGTCAATCTGGAATTCGAAGCCGTGTTCGGTGGGGAGCGCACGCCTACCGGGCTGTTGCTGCGGGGCCCGAGCCCGGTGGGCAAAATTCGGGTATGGGCTCGGGCTTCGGGCACGGAACCAAAGGCCAAGCTGTATATAGAAATCGCCGAGGCTACGAGTCGACCTCAGGCAGAGGACTTATTGCAGCGGATCATCCTGGAAGTGACCGCATACATACGCCAGCTGTAGTGCCCAAGCCACAAAACGCATCTAGGCTTTGCTGGCTACCAACAGTGCAAACCACCACAGTCACCCCATGCTGCATAAGTGCTGAGCTGGGGTATTGAATGTGCTGCCAACTATCCCCAAGACGGATCATGGGGCCAGCCCCACAACTCCAGCTCAGCACATCTTCTACTACCCCATTTCCGGGCATGGTCCACGGGATGAACGGGGCTAGCGGAAGGATAGCGCAGTTGCTGAGCTGGAGTTGTGGGTCAGAGCAACATCCCAGAACCTACTGAATCGAGAAAGTACAGCTCAGCACCGATGCTACCCATGGGCGGTCCCGGCTTGAGACATCAAAGCATCAACAGCCACAACTTGTAGCACAGCTTCTGAGCTGGAGTTTGTCACCATAAGGTATCCCCCTGCCCCCACTCCCCCACCGACCGGCCCCAAGTCGGCCGAAATAGCCTCAGCCGTGACCACAGATCACTCACGATCCAAGGCCACGGCTGAGCACATACAGCACGCGGTTAATATCGGGAACCGAGGTACCCGTTTATGCCCGCATTTATGGAGAAAGCTTGGTCATCGGTGAACGGCTGAGTATCAGTCGCGTAGCGAGGCCACACGAGCTCGAAGGTGATAATGCCGTCGACAAGCTCCGCAAGATCACACACGCCACCCACGATTTCCGAGCCAGCCGGCAGCATCACCGCCGGCGGCACCATAAGTGCACTGGATAATTTATAGATTGTTGATAAGCTAGGATCAGCTGGGGTTCTAGCATTATTATCATTACGTTCCAGATTGGATATCTGGTTTCTACTCAAACCACAAATCTCCCCAAGGCGCTGTTGGGTTATACCTCGAATATTACGAAGCAGCCGTAAGCGGGCGCCAAACACGCGACCATAGCTAGGCCACGTATCCCATTTATTGCTTAGACCACTTCTTATAAGTAGTCGCATGTTTTCAGTTTGCCCAAAACTTTGAATTCACACAAGAAAAATATGCAAACATTCACGGGTGATAATATTCACACGTAACTACCTGCATATAGTGACCTCAAAAATCCCACTACCAGCACTTTTACTATTTTCTTATCAAGATCCAGATTAGATCATGCCCTACCCGTAATGACCTGCTATTTTGTTCTTACAAATCAATATTTCGTGGCCCATAGAGCCGATCGCCGGCATCTCCCAGGCCTGGAACAATATAGGCATCTTCGTTCAATTCCGGGTCAATAGTGGCGGTCACCAGCCGTACCGGTAGCCCCGAATGGGCGAGAGCATCTACACCCGGTTGGGCAGAAACCATGCATACCGCGGTGATATCCGTGGCACCACGGTCGGCAAGAATCCGCACCGCGTGCAACAGCGAACCACCGGTCGCCAGCATTGGGTCGACTACGAAAACCGTGCGGCCACTCAGGTCATCGGGCAAGGCTTCTAAATATGGCACTGGCTCATGGGTAACCTCATTGCGTGCTAGACCAATGAATCCCACTTGGGCATCGGGAATCATTTTCAGCGCCGGATCAATCATGCCCAACCCGGCGCGCACCACTGGAACGATAATTGGCGGATCGGCCAAGCGTGTCCCGGTCGTTGCCGCAACCGGTGTGGTCAATGGGAATTGTTCAACATGCAGGTCGCGTGATGCTTCGTAAATCAGCATGGTCCCAAGATCCGCCAGGGCGGCACGGAAGCTGGAGTTATTGGTTCGTTCATCACGCATAATGCTGAGCCGGGCGGCTACCAATGGATGGTCCACAAGTAAAATATCCATATTTTCATGGTAGCGATCTTGAATCTCCTTGTCCCATAATTTCGGCTGGGCAGTCCAACTAGGTATGAACGATAATCTTCATATTGATCCGCAGCATGTTCGTCATCTTGCCACCGAGCTCACCACCATTGCCGATGCCCCTGTGACATCTACGTTCCTCCCTGGTGAGTCCATGCTGGGGGTGGGAAAATTCATTAGTGCCTTTAATGCCGCTGTCGATAGTGTCACCATGCGCGCCCGCATCCAATGCGCTTATGTTGATGATGCGGTGGCCAAAACCCTCGACTATGTGCGGCTTGTGGAGGAGCATGATGCAGCCCTAGGCCGAGCACTGGAACATGGCGATGATTGATCTCACCCGAACCATTCAGGTATTGGCCGATCTCCGGCCTCCCCTGCAGCCCGTGGCAGCCCCCACCGTTCCTGACTTCTCCCAGCTCCCACAGTTAGCACAAGTATTCGGTAATGATCCTTCGCGGTTTATGGCCGATCATCGTGTGCTCATCCAGGATTCCCACGAGCTCATACAGTTGCTTGCCCAAGCATTACCGGAGTGCGAAACCACCTGTCGATTTCTCGAACATCTTATCCAGGCATTCATAGCCGAGGCTACGGCCACTTTATCGGTGGCGTGTGCCAGCAGTGGTGCCAATTGGGTTGCCGTCGTGAAGCAGCTTATCGTGATGCCTAATAAATATGTCGAAATGGCGGTAGCCCACTTGCAGGGCTTGGAACAGCGGCTTGCTCCCCTCACCGCTCGGTTAGAACAAATTTCCGAAACACAGTCGGAGCTTGCTGCGCCACATGCCGTAACTAATGTTGTAACGGATGCCGCACAAATTCATAGCACCGCCGCCCGAGTTGCTATTCCTCCCGATGGCACATCGGGGACGGCACTCGGCACCGGTGCCAGCGCTCATCATGCATCGTCTGACCAGGTGGAGCGTGGTCAGCGTGCCGTTGCCGCGGCAAAAACTGCGCTTGGCACTCCCTATGTGTGGGGCGGCACCACGACCTCCGGTTTTGACTGTTCCGGTCTCACCCAATGGGCCTGGCGGCAGGCCGGTGTTGAGCTGCCTCGCCTGGCGGAAAACCAAAACATTGGGCGGCAAGTTTCCCCCGACGAACTCATTGCTGGCGACCTATTGGTATGGAATGGACACGTGGCCATGTATGCCGGCAACGGCCAAATCATTGAGGCCGGCGATCCCGTGCAATTGGGGTCAATGCGCACTGAGAATCTGGGCATGGAGTTTAAGGGGTACTTCCGACCCGATTAGTAGACTATGATGTATCCCCATGGCTAATAACGGTATTGTTCCTGTCAAGTTGTCGCTCACCAAGGGCGATTTCTACACCTTGTGGGCACCTTCTTGGCGCGAACATGGCGCCGAATGGCAGGCCTTCCTCGGCGCTGGTGATGACCTCTTTGTGTTTCACTCCCCCGCGGAACTCTTGGTTTTCCTGGAATCTGATGAGAAACACGACCTGCAAAGTCACCCTAAATGGGGGGCGTTTTCTGCGCGAGATGCGCTGCGTGCCGTGCCTGCAGAAAAAGAGGAATTTGATCTCGTTGGGGTGCCAGCATTCCTCGCCGATAAGCCTTCAAGCAGCAATGTGAAAGCGGTGGCCCGGTGCTTCCGAATCGCACGGAGCCTCGGCGATGTGGCCGCATCGACACCTATTCAGGTGTTTTTCTCATCACATTCTATTTTGGGAAATGCCGAACGCGGATTGGAACATTTTTCTGGGCCGGCGGGCATGTCCGAATGGACCGCTATTGGCCGGGTGGTTCTCGTCAACTGGGACTCAGTGATTGACGAGCTCGATGACCTGGTGACGGTTAAGGAAGTGGCCGAAGACAAGATCAAGGATGCTGAGCAGCGGATCGACGAGACGAAGAAGATCAACGAGGAAAAGCGAAAAGCGGAAGAGCAAAAACGGAAGGAAGAGGCCGAACAAGTCGATCCTTACGACAATACCGTGTGGGGCATCGCCGGCATCGACCCGATTAAGATCTCCATCGACGGCCGTACCGTCTATACGCTGCGCACATATGTGCAGGCCAAGCCGGTTTTCTTGGGGAAGTACGGCGAGATTTTCACTTTCAATTCGTCCAAGGCCTTGGTGCGTTGGTTGGTGGAACACGACGATCATGACCTGGCCAAGGTTTCCACCTGGGAAGAAATCATGACCGCCGCCAATGCCGGCGAGCTAGGGGTCACGGTCCACCAGGACAATGTGTATTCCTTCAACGGCATTACCCGCGACATAGAAAAGGGCCCTGAGCAGGTGGATTCCAACCAGCTGCTGCGCGCCTACGAATTGCTTGCCGACGCCGCCGACTGGGCCGGCGACGACTCCCTTAACTCGTTCTTCCTGGCGAATCCCCGGATGCAGGACTACATTTCCTACCTCACCGGCTATACCAATAATGCCGGCTACACCCCGACTCCGCCGTTTAACGAACATGCGGAGGCCTGGCAGCAGCTGGAAGACATGCTGACCAAGCGGTTCTCCAAATTCTAAACCAGATTTAGCCAGTATTTAGACGTTTTTTAGGTTCCTCACGGTTTGGCGGGCTCCCGGCGCTTCTCGGCGCTTGTCGACGCCGCCAATTCCGGTGGCCTATCGTTCCAGGCCTAGATCCGCCCAGGTGATGCCCAATTCCGCTAGCAAGGCCGGGTCAATGGCGGCAGCCTGCTCGGGGGTGAGGGAGATCGGGGGCTCCTGTGCCGATTGTTGGGATGCTGGTGAAGACGAGGATGCGTCGGTAGCGGCGTCGACAAGCTCAGCGAAGACGGGTTCGATCACCTGTTCGCGCAATGCCATGCGTGTCCGCATCGGCAAAAATGACGCATCCAACGTGTTGTGCAGCAACCGATAGTATTGGTCGATCTCTAGCTCGGTCGCCTCAATCATCTCTATGGTCATGTCATCGACTGCAACATTAAACCCCATAGAATCCAATAAAACCAATGGGTGATCCGACATTATCTCAATTTTTTCTTGCCGAATGTCTTCCGCTGGTTGACATAGCAGCGGCAGGTTACGGTCGAGTACAAACACCGCAGCACCTGTGGGAATAATCTCGGCATCATCGGTGAGCTGGAAATCTGACACGAGCCCAATGGCATCAGTGATGCGTGCCGCGGCATAGATTACCTGTTCTAATACGCTGCCATCGTAGACGTACGGCACCAGGGAGTTTCGCAGTAATGCAGCCACTTCTGGGGTATGTGCTACCGCTCCGACGATTAATCCCGTAGGGTCATCCATGATAGCTTCAAGGTCTGCAGGACTGGTGCAATCAACCACAAAACCCACCATAATGCCCGATTCTTCAGCAATATTCGCCAACCGCGGCACATCCGCTACGGCGGCTAGGTGTTCCACATAAATCACGTGGCGATTCTTTGCCTGAGCTAAAATTGTGCTTAAGTCTCCCCGACTTTGCAGGCATATTTTGGGTAAGGTGGCTACCAGTTCCGGTGTCAGAGTTTTGTTCTCAGGTAGAAAATCAGGGGTTGTCACCATAGGCCCCAGTGTAAATGATAAAAGAAAGCTGGCTAGATAATGAAACAGAAAAAACTTTCAGCAGCGACCATGATGCTGACTGTTTTATGCTGCATGTCCATGCCGATCAGCGGCCATGCTCAAGCCCCCGTCACGCCTGATGCGGCTCAGGCGCCCGATTCGCCTGGCGTCCCCGGCGCCCCCGCCGATAACACACCTGCGGCTCCTGCTGGAGCTGCGGCCACCGGTACGGCAGGCCCGGCAGGAGCTCCGGCTACTGGCAGCAATTCCGCCTCGGCGCCGGCCGGTAATGCCAATCCCAGCCCTATCAGCACCCCGGGCATGCCCGACGCCGAAATAACCCCCGCCCCTAGAGCCAGCGCACCTGATACGAATAACTGTCCCAATGCAGAGCGTCCACCCAAAGCCGTCACCACCTCGGAACGCCCCGTTCCCGGTGCCGCCACTCCCACTCCACTCCCCCAGGTCCCCAACGAGTTCGGCACTTGTGGTGTAAAGAAAGCCGCTGGGTTTGTTGTCCCGGCGGATATTACCGCTAGCGCCTGGCTGGTCTGGGATCTGGACTCTGGTGCGGTGTTAGGCACGAAAGATCCACACGGCAGATATCGACCCGCCAGTATTATTAAGGTCTTATTAGCCATGGAGGTTATTAATAACCTTGACCTTAATAAGGTGGTGACGGTGAGCGCCGAATCCGCCAACCAGGAAGGGTCTGCCGTGGGCATTGGGCCTGGTGGGAAGTACTCCATTAGGGATTTGCTCCATGGGCTGCTGCTGCAATCCGGCAATGATGCGGCGCATGCGCTGGCGCAGGAGTTGGGCGGCAACGAGCAGGCCTTGGCTCGGGTGAATGCGCTCGCCCATAGCCTGGGTGCTACTGATACTTATGCCGCCAGCTATTCGGGTTTGGACGCCCCAGGCATGTCCACGTCGGCCCGCGATATGGCGATTTTTTACCATTATGCATGGAAGAATCCCACATTCGCCCAGATTGTGGGCACGGATGAGTACAAGTTCCCTGGTTATCAGGATAATCCGGGGTGGCCGATTGGGAATGATAATGGGCTGCTCATGAACGACCCGGATGGTATTGGCGGGAAAACCGGTTTCACATCGGATGCGAACCACACGTTTGTTGGGGCGAAAAAGGTGGGCAATCGCCGAATCGCCGCCGTGATTTTGGATACCACCGTGGACAAGGGTCGCCCCTGGCAGCAGGCACAAAAGCTCATCGACGACAATCGCAATGTGACGGCAAATGTTGGGACGCTTCCCCAACCCGGCGCTGCGGGCGCTCAGGCATCGCAGCACCCCTCGGCGTCCGCCACGCCCAGCCCCCGGCCGATTCAGGAAGTTCATGCCAGCAGTGGTGATGGCACGTATGCGTCACAGTTTATGAAGAATCGTTCCACCGGGGCCGTCTATATTGTCGCAGGTTCGTGTCTCTTCTTGGCGAGCGTTATTGGTTTGGCCCTGTGGCGGCGGGATCGGCGGAAGAAAACCGATTAGCGGTTAATATTTTGGCGGCTTCCGGCGACCTTTGAGCTTGAGCATGATGGATGCGGCGCTCACAATGCCGGCGCCGATCGCAAAGCCGGTGGTGAATCGTTGGGGGTTGCCGGTGCCCGAGCTGATTTCTTCGCGCACATGAATGACCGCTGGGGCCGGCGCGTTGAGCTGGGCGATCGCTAATGATTCTTTGGTGGTGGCGGCCCACGCGTTGCAATAGAGCACGATGCGCCAAATCAGGTAGAACAACACCATGACGCCGACGATGGGCCCGAAGGTTGCGCCCGCCGGGTTAGTGATGGCGGTGGCGAAAAAGATGCTTACCAATTGTTGAAATATTTCCAGGGCGATGGCCCCAATGATGCTGCCCTGGAATGCGGATTTTCGTGGGACTTCTCCATGGGGGATGATTTTGATGAGCGTGTAGATGACGAGGAAGTTAGCTACCAGGCCGAGGATGAGTGCCACGGCGACTGTCACCGCACCGATTCCCGGTATATGATCGAGCCGCAAGAACACAAGGATGGATCGTGATAGGCCCGAGTTGCCCACCATGGTGATGCCGACTGCGACAATCAACAAAACTAGCAGGAGCACTAGTTCTAGGAGGTCGACGAGTTTGGTGATGACGAAGTTTTTGGCGTCACTGGAGTAGTTCCAGATTTTCGATATCGCGTACCGCAGGTTGTTCATCCAGTTAATGCCGGTCCATAGTGCGGTAACCCCGCCCACGCCATAAAGCGATCCGCGCTGGTCAACCGCGGTGATGAGGATATTGTGGAGGGTTTTCCCCAGTTCACCACCTATCGACGTGGTGAGTTGATTATTGATTTGGCTGAGGAGATCGGGGCGGCTGGCCAGCACGGTGGCGGCAACGGCAAAAACTATCATGAGCAGCGGGAACATGCTGAGAACGGAGAAGTAGGTGATGCCCGCCGCAAATTGGTTCCCCCCGATGGAGGTGTACCGTTCGTTCATGAGCATGAGATGGTCAAACCAGCCCCAACGGCGCCGATATTTGTCGATGAAACCGGGGTCATCAAGGTTGGCGCGTTCAATGCCGTATTCGTCGGCATATTTTTCGTTGAAATGGGTTGTGGTAGCCATGTGTTGTTAGTCCTTTAAGTTGGGGAATCGTCATGAGCATGCCGGGATAATCCCCACTATGAACCCACCCATGAAAGTGGGATACGTCATATGAACATGTGGACAGAACTTTAGCGGCTATTGTGTCAAAGTCTAACGGCCTCCCCTCACGGGGGTGACCATTGTGTGGTCCCAAAAACTCCCCTTTTGGTATCTGACCTGCTGCTGGTCGGATTCTGGGGGTGGAAGGGGAGTCTCACCCGGTTTCACCCTGCGTGGCGGCCATCAGCCCCGCCCACTTGAGGCACACGTTGGCTGGACTTTATGGTTGTCGGGCCGGCAGGAAACCGATGCGATCGTAGACGTCGGCGAGTGTTTGGGTAGCGACTTCGCGGGCACGTTCCGCACCGCGGGACAGCACATTCTCTAGCTCGGCTTGGTCGGACATGTACATGTCAAAACGTTCTTTGAGGGGGACCACGAATGCTTCCAATGCGGCGGCGGTGTCCAGTTTGAGGGCGCCGTATCCTTGCCCGGCGTAGCGCGCCACGAGATCGTCGACGGTGGTTCCGGTGAGCGCCGACTGGATGACAAGCAAGTTCGATACGCCGGGTTTGGTTTCCTTATCGAAGCGGATTTCGCCGTCGTTGTCGGTGACTGCGCTCTTGATGCGCTTGGTGGAGACCTTGGGGTCGTCGAGCAGGTTTATCAGGCCCTTGGGGTTGCTGGTGGACTTGCTCATCTTCGCGGTCGGGTCTTGCAGGTCATAGATTTTTGCGGAACCGGTGGGGATGAATGGTTCGGGGACGGGGAAGGTTTTCCGGTATCGGGAGTTGAAGCGTTCCGCGAGAGTGCGGGTAAGTTCGAGGTGTTGCCGCTGGTCTTCGCCTACGGGCACGATTTCCGGCCGGTAGAGGAGAATGTCGGCGGCCATGAGCATGGGATAGGCGTAGAGCCCGGCGGAGGTGCGGTCGGCGCCTTGTTTGGTGGATTTATCCTTGAATTGGGTCATGCGGCTGGCCTCGCCGAAGCCGGTGAGACAGGTGAAGACCCACGCGAGTTGGGCGTGTTCCGGCACGTGGGATTGCACGAAGAGGGCGGCTTTGTCCGGGTCGATGCCGAGCGCTAGTAGTTGGGCGGCGCCGGAGATGGTGCGGGCGCGGAGTTCTTTGGGATCCTGGTCCACGGTGATGGCGTGCAGGTCCGGGATGAAATAGAACGCCTCATAGGTGTCTTGGAGGTCGATCCATTGTTTGAGTGCACCCAGGTAGTTTCCGAGATGGTAGGAATCCGAGGTGGGTTGGATGCCCGAGAGAATTCGTTGGGTTTTCTCCATGGATTCGGTGGGTGCTGCTTCAGTCATAAGTCAGCAGTATACCCACCGACCGCGTGTCTTACTGCATTTCAGGTTCTTTGCTGAGCAGGAAGACGAGCGAGCTCACGACGCTGGCGCCGCCGATGCCGAGGCAGAGTCCGCCGAGCAGACCGTTGACGTCGTTGGCACCGAGCAGGGTGCGGGAAATGAGCAGCAGAACGATTCCGACAATGAGCAAGATAACGCCTTTAGTGCGCGCAGACATGACCAATTCTCCTTGAATCACAATTGTGGGTGAACTGCTGTTAATTTACCCCATTAGGTGGGGACTTCGCCAAGTTTTTACAGATAGAAGATTCACTGATACCACACGGTAAGGGGTGCGTGGTCGCTCCAGCGGGCGGCGTGGTCGGCGGCCTTATCAACCCGCATCATCGTCGCCCGTTCGAACATGGATTTGGTTGCAGCTTGATAGTCGATGCGCCACCCGGCATCGTTGCCGAAGGCGCGGCCGCGATAGGTCCACCAGGTGTAGGGGGCGTCGTCGGGCCGGAGGCGTCGCGCCACGTCATACCATTGCGGAGTTTTTGGGGCTTGACGACGTTTCTTCGACCGATAATTCACAGCACCATACCATTCCCCCGCCCCCACCACCTGGGATTGGCTATCGGGATAGGTTCCGAACATGTGATCCATGAATGCCCGTTCGTCGGGCAGGCATCCGGAATTTTTGCGGTTGGCCTGATAGTTTTTGAGGTCTTGTTCGCGGTGGCAAATATTCCAATCGCCCCCGATGACCATGTGGGAATTTTGCATTTTCGTATCGGAAATTACCTGGTCAAAGGCGTCGAGGAATTCGTATTTTTCATCCTGCTTTTCGCTGCCGGCTCCGCCAACGGGTAGATAAAGGGAGGCGATAATAACGTCGTCGTCATCATCGGGGTAGGTGCCTTGAATGTAGCGGCCCACGTCTTCGAAACCGGCTAGGCCGACCCGAACGTCGACAAGCTCGCGGCGGGAGAGTACACCCACGCCGGCATGCCCCTTGCGGATGGAGGGCGCGCTATAGAAATACCAGCCGGCGTCGAGCGCGGGGGCAAGCGCGGTTCGGGACTCGGCGTCGGTGGCGCGAGTCTCTTGGAGCAGCACCACGTCGGGGGCAACGTCGAAAAGCCAGGGGAGGAATCCGCGGTTGGTGCTGGAGCGAATTTTGGTGGCGGCGCGGATGCCATTGACGTTGATGGTCGTAATCTGCATGGCCATTCACCCTACCCCCATTAGGGTGAATGCCAGCATCGGTTAAAACAGGACAACCGTACTGTATTCGCGATATGCGGCCGGTTTTCGGCAATAACGGGGCAAATAATGGGGGCAACCGGTATCCTGATTCCTTGTACTTCTCAAAACATTATTTAGGAGACTCATGGCTAAAATTATTTGGACCCGCACCGATGAAGCTCCGCTTCTCGCCTCGCTTTCGCTTCGCCCCATCGTCTCGGCATTCGCAGCCACCGCCGGCGTCGAAGTTGAGGAGCGCGACATTTCGCTAGCCGGCCGGATCCTGGCACAATTCCCGGACTATCTCCCCGCCGACCAACAGGTTTCCGACGCTCTTGCGGAACTGGGTTCACTGGCGCAAACCCCGGCGGCGAACATCATCAAGCTGCCCAATATTTCCGCATCCGTGCCCCAACTCAAGGCGGCCGTAGCCGAATTACAGGCGAACGGGTTTGCGATTCCCGATTACCCAGACAACCCGGTCACGGACGAAGAACAGGCCATCCGAGCCCGCTACGATGCGGTCAAGGGGTCAGCCGTGAACCCAGTCTTGCGCGAAGGTAATTCTGACCGGCGGGCCCCCGGCGCGGTCAAGAATTTTGCCAAGAAGCATCCGCACCGCATGGGGGTGTGGTCTAAGGATTCCCAAACAAACGTGGCGACAATGGAGGCCAACGACTTCCGCCATAATGAAAAATCCGTCATCATGCCGGCTGCTGATGTGCTCACCATCAAACATGTGGCTGCGGACGGCACCGAGACCGTGCTGCGCGACAACCTGAAAGTCTTGACCGGCGAGGTGGTTGATGGCACGTTTATGTCGGCGAAGGCCTTGGACGAATTCCTGGCCGCACAGGTAGCGAAGGCCGCCGCGACAGGTGTGTTGTTCTCAACACATTTAAAGGCCACGATGATGAAGGTGTCGGATCCGGTGATTTTCGGCCACGTTGTGCGCGCCTATTTCGCAGACGTGTTCGAGAAGTATGGCGACGTGTTGTTGGCCAATGGGCTCAATGGCGATAACGGCCTGGCCGCTATCTATGCCGGCCTAGATTCACTGGAGAATGGTGCGGAAATCGCAGCGGCCTTCAACGCCGCCTTGGCGAATGGTCCGGCGTTGGCCATGGTGAATTCGGATAAGGGCATCACCAACCTGCATGTGCCGTCGGACGTGATTGTGGACGCCTCGATGCCGGCGATGATCCGCACCTCGGGGCACATGTGGAATGCCGCGGGTGAGGAGCAGGACACCTTGGCTGTCATCCCGGATTCCTCCTACGCTGGCGTGTACCAGGCGGTCATCGACGACTGCAAGGCTCATGGCGCGTTCGACCCAACCACGATGGGCACAGTGCCGAATGTGGGCCTCATGGCGCAAAAGGCGGAAGAATACGGTTCGCACGATAAGACGTTCAAGGTGCCGGCCGACGGCACGGTACAGGTGGTGAATTCCGCCGGCGACGTGCTCATCGAACATGAGGTCGAGGCTGGGGATATTTGGCGGGCCTGCCAAACCAAGGACGCTCCCATCCAGGATTGGGTGAAGCTTGCGGTGACCCGGGCCCGGCTGTCGGGGATGCCGGCGATTTTCTGGTTGGATCCCGAGCGGGCCCATGACCGGAATGTCAAGGGGTTGGTGGAGAAGTATTTGGCGGATCACGACACCACTGGCCTGGACATTTCCATCAAGTCTCCGGTGGAGGCCACCAAGGTGTCGATTGCGCGAATTCGCCGCGGCGAGGACACGATCTCGGTGACCGGTAATGTGTTGCGTGACTATAACACCGACCTGTTCCCCATCCTGGAGCTGGGCACCTCGGCGAAGATGCTGTCGATCGTGCCGTTGATGGCGGGCGGCGGTTTGTTCGAAACGGGTGCGGGCGGTTCGGCGCCGAAGCATGTGCAACAGGTACAGGCCGAAAACCATCTGCGGTGGGATTCCTTGGGTGAGTTCCTGGCGTTGGCCGAGTCGCTGCGGCACATCTCGAACACGGGCGGCACGCCGAAGGCTGCGGTGCTTGCCGACGCTTTGGATGCTGCCACGGAACGGCTTCTCGACGAAAACAAGTCGCCCTCCCGCAAGGCTGGTGAGATTGATAACCGTGGCTCGCACTTCTTCCTGGCGATGGCGTGGGCTCAGGCGCTGGCTGAGCAGACGGTGGATGCCGAGTTGGCGGCCATTTTCGCCCCGGTAGCTGCGGCTTTGACAGAGCAGGCCGACACGATCGCTGCGGAACTATTGGCGGTTCAGGGTGAGCCGGCCGATTTGGGTGGCTACTACCTGCCCTCCGAGAAGGCGACCTCGGTCATGCGGCCGTCGGCGGCGTTCAACGCAATTATTGATAGCCTGACCGCATAATTTTGTGGTTGGGATGCCCCCGGTAGCGCTGATTTGCCGGGGGTTATTTTTGTGCGAAACAGGGGAGTTTATCCCGGCGGGAGGAGTATAGCGGCACGTAGGATTCGGTTAGCCTGCCGGTTTCCTGCGAAATCACCTCATCCGCCAGCACAACGTACTCCTTCGCATTCACGCTGCTGGCCGCCAGGAACATTCGGTGGGGTTCGGTAGAGGTTATAGGTTTATCGTCATAGCATTTGTTGGTCATGACGCTCACTATTGCTTCGACGCCTTTCCCCGGACTGGCCTTCACGCTGTACACATAAATAGTGCTTACCACCGCAATTCGCCGAAATCTTTGCAGAGCGTCATCCCGTGCCTCAAGATTGCCGCGTTCCGCCTTGGTGAGTAGGGCCCGCTCTGGTGGGGTGCCCCGGATAGCCCAGCTGGAGTTGGGGCAGTGCGAGAGCCAGCATCCTGGGTCGATCCATTCGGCGTCGAGCACTGTTTGGTATTGTTCGACAGCGGCACCGACCGCGCGATCTACCGCGGCACCGGCAGTTTCCTGAGCAATTATAGGACCCGGCTGTGCGCTGGGTTGTTCCGCCACGGGCTGCTCATCCCGCGCATAATCAATGATGGCAAAAATAATGGCGACCATGGCCACGAGCAGCAAAAAGCAGAGAAATATCGTGAGTCGTGGATGATTTCTCGTTTCCCGTAGCTTCATGGCCCCATTTCATATCTTCATATTTGTTTAGGTCGCTAGTTGACGAACTCAAATACACTTGCGACCCTACGTCAGGGGCTCCTTATTGTCTAGCCACAAGCCAACACACGGGGGTAGCGGATTCGAAACATCGGCCTGAGCTGCGGAAATATTCCTTATGGAATCACCTTATGGGTTTTGCTGGGCGCGCAAGGAATCTCGAACGGCCATTAAGACCTCACCCAATCGATTCTTCCCGCTGCCGTCACCACCATCGGCCCAATAGGAATCGTTCTTTGTATGCTCAATGAGATAGGCATCACCGGTGTCCAAGAGCTTGCGAGCAATATCGGGATTCTGGGTGAATTTTGCCAAGACCGCATCAAACATGACCTGGTCTTTTACGGATTCCCAATCGTTCCGCAGCGGTTTTTCCCGGCGCCCCACCTTGGCCGCCCGCCCAGGGGTGTCGAGCGACCTAATCAGGCTCTGAGTTTCCGGGCTTAGGAACTTCATGGCCTGAAAATAATGCTCCGATGTGGGCCATCGTTTGCCATCAAGTTCGAAGGGATAAGCGGCAAAATTAGAGAGGAAGCCATGGTCGTCGTGGGCGCGATAAAATCGGATTTCATTCATCACCTCACTGTAGCGATCACCACCAAAAAGTATCTACTACATCACACTTCTGACCACTGCCCATGGGGGACTACGGCTACGCTGGAACGCATGAATCTCTTTCTCACCTCGTACTTTGCAAAAGTAGCGCATCTTCTCCCAACTATTTCCGACAAACCGCTGGCAGAATGCACTATTGCGTTCATTCCCACGGCCGCCGCTGTAGAGGAAGTGGATTTTTATGTGGCAGAGGCCCGGCAGGCCCTGACCGACCTGGGCGCCACCATCAGAGAGGTGGACATTGCTTCTGCGGACGCCACCACCATCGCCGCCGCGATCGACGCGGCAGACTGCATCTATGTTTCCGGCGGACACACCTTCTACTTGCTCAAACACCTACGGGATAGTGGTGCAGGCCCCCTCATCGCCAAGTCGGTGCGGCAAGGAACCACATATATTGGGGAGTCAGCAGGCAGCGCAGTTACTGCTGATGATTGTGCGTATATTCGCCCGCTGGAAGATCCCGAATCCTTTGATTTTCATTCCATGATGGATTTTGCTGGCTTGGGGCTCACCACGACAAGGGTGCTGCCGCACAAGCATAATCCCATATTCGAACCAGCCGTGGACCAAGCTATCGCCGCGCACCCCGAGGTTGTGGCTATCACCGATAGCCAGGCCGTGCACATTACCTATCCCAACCATGGGTCCGAAACCATCGTGGTGGTGTCTGGGTGATTCCTATTCTCGCCCTGCCACACATCACCATGCTATGGCAATAGCCAATCACAATAATGCGGCCACTAAATAATTGCATGGTAGCAAAATCATTATGAGACCGTCCTTAAGGTGGCCTCTGGAAAATTGGGTAGTCTATTTGAGATTCTTGATAACCCACCGCACCATCCAGGCACAAATCACGATACAGGCGATGAGTAAAACGATGGTGACACCAAGAGCGATCCACTGTGTTGCATTCATGGCTGCCGAGTTTAGCTGTCGATGAGCAAACACCCCAAGAACATACCTCGAATAGCCAGAAGATTTTCTATGATAGTTACCATGACCGCTATAACCCTCTTTGGACATTCCGGCGTGCGTATCGACCGCATTGCGATTGATCCTGGCATTTTCACCAATCCCGCCATTATGGAGGGGGCCGAGCATGTGCTGCTTACCCACTCCCACCCAGACCACTGCAATCTCGATATAATCCATAACCTGCCGGTTTATGGCCCAAAAGAAGCTATTGAACAGCTCACCGATTGCGATACTCACGAGATTTATCCGGGCGACGAACTGGAGCTTGGTGGGCATCATATACGCGTCGTGGGGGGTTATCACGCAGTTGTGCACCCCAGCCTCAACCGGCCGACCAACCTAGGGTATCTCATCGACGGACGCATTTTGCATCCTGGTGACGAATTTCCCGACGTTGCCATGCATTCGCTCAATGATATTGAGATTCTATTCCTGCCGGTGGCCGCCCCCTGGCTCAAGGTGTCCGAAACCGTGGAATTTGCACACAGCATTCTGCCGCGATTATCCCTGCCCATTCACGACGCCATCCTATCCGCCGAAGGCAAGGCTTTGGTGGACAGCATTCTCACCGCCACCAAGGTGCCGGGTTACGTTCGGCCCGACTTGTTGACCACCATCGAACTGTAACCTAAGGGCTGCAACTTTACTGAGCTGGGGTAATAAGTATGCAGCACTTGGCTTGTAGGCGTTTGCCGCGCTGACCTGCCGCACCAGCCTGCCGCTCCCCCACCGGCTCTCGTCCGCTCACGCAAACTCCAGCTCAGCACATTATCTACCGGATCCTGGTTGCCCATCATCGCCGCCGAACCACAGATAACGCATCCTTCTTGTTCCGTGCCGGCAACTCCCAAGCTGGACTTTCTCGATTTAGTACCAACCAAGGGCATCCCCGCAGCCCACAACTCCAGCTCAGCACTTGTGATACGGATGGTGTGCAGGTGGCCCGATGGCGGATTGGTGGTGATTTTCTGGGGTTCGAAGCTGCTATCACTTGTGCTGAGCTGGAGTTCTGGTGAGGAGTATTGCTACACACTGCAAACCCCCAGGCCTGAACCTAGCACAACCGTTACCCCAGCTCAGCACTCGTGAAGCTTCCGGCGGCGGGGCGCCGTAGCATCGCCACTGCAGCGCCACGCCATCAGCGAGCCATCGCCCAGACCTGCCCCGAGCTTTCTCGCCGCCCGCGGTTCACTGCCATCAGCGAGACGCCAATGGCATATGAATAAAAATATGGCCAGGTAGTTGCACTATTTTCTGCAAGATATCGCCGTCAGTCTTTCGCTTCACCGCACTAAGCAAGTAATTTCGGAACTCAGTCAGTGACCACTTTTGTTGCCTCATTGAGGCAGACTAAGGAACGCATTATGTCAACCAAATACGATAATTCCGAACCGCATCATTGGAGCCTGGAGACCCAGGCGATCCATGCCGGCCAACCGATTGATTCCGACACCGGGGCCCGGAATCTTCCCCTCTACCTCACCACGTCTTACGTTTTCAATTCCGCGGAGCATGCCAAGCAGCGCTTCGCGTTAGAAGATCTTGGCCCCATCTATTCCCGGCTCACCAATCCCACCAATGAGGTGCTGGAAAATCGCCTGGCCGCCCTGGAGGGTGGTGTGTACGCGGTATCGTTTGCGTCGGGTCAGGCGGCCGAAACCGCGGCGATCTTGAACTTGGCCCAGGCTGGGGATCATATTGTGGCCAGCCCCCGGCTCTACGGCGGCACGCTCACCCTGTTTACTGGCCCGCTGGAGCGGTTGGGCATTAGCACCACGTTCGTTGAGGACCCCGACGATCCCGCATCGTGGCAGGCCGCGGTGCAGCCGAACACGAAGGCGTTTTATGGGGAAACGTTCGCCAATCCGCAGGCTGACGTGCTGGACATTCCGGCCATTGCCGAGGTGGCGCACCGCAATAATGTGCCATTGATTGTGGATAATACGATCGCTACGGCCGCCTTGGTTCGCCCCTTGGAATTGGGGGCCGACATTGTGGTGGCGTCGCTGACCAAGTTCTACACGGGCAACGGTTCGGTAATCGGCGGCATTGTGATCGACGGCGGCAAGTTTGATTGGACCGTCATTAATTCCGCTGGTGAGCCGGTGTTTCCCAGTTTTGTGACTCCAGATCCCGCCTACCATGGATTAAAGTATGCGGACTTGGGCGCCCCGGCGTTTGGCGTGAAGGCGCGCGCCGGCCTGCTGCGGGACATGGGGGCAGCATTGTCGCCGTTTAACGCCTGGTTGAGTGTGCAGGGGTTGGACACGCTGTTTTTGCGGCTGGAGCGGCATAATGCCAATGCCAAACAGGTGGCGGAGTTTTTGGCCCAGCACCCCAAGGTGAAGCGGGTGAATTATGCCGGCTTGCCGGATTCGCCCTGGTATAAGGTGAAGGAAAAATTAGGCCTAAAATATACCGGGTCCGTACTTTCGTTCGATATTGATGGTGGCCAGGATGAGGCGTGGGCGTTCATTGATGCCCTGAAGCTGCATTCGAATCTGGCCAACATTGGCGACACGCGTTCCCTGGTGGTGCACCCCGCAACCACGACGCATTCCCAGGGGGATGCGGCGGAGTTGCAGCGTGCTGGCGTGAGCCCGGCCACCGTACGGCTATCAGTTGGTATCGAAAATGTGGACGATATCATCGCTGATTTGCAGGCCGGGTTTGCCGCCATAAGCTAGGCTTTACGACGGCGACGCCAGGCGTCGTAAAGCATCAATGACGAGCCGCCAGAAACCGGCGTGGTCCAGCTGCACCGCCACCTGCGTGTGGCAGTCGGGCGGGGCGGGCGCACGGAAGTCGGCCACGGTCATGCCGGTGGTCAAGGTGCCGGTCAGCTCCACGGACACCGGCGCGCGCCGCACCGACACCACGGTTGGGTCAATGAGGTAGGCGACGGTGCAGGGATCGTGCACGGGCGGATCGTCGAACCCTTGCGCGTTCTTATAGGCCTCACGGAAATATCCGAACAAACCTACCACGAAATCGCCCAGATCGGTGCCAAGACCTGCGATTTCCGCCTCCACGGGGGCGGTCGCCAGGGCTTGGTGGGTGAGATCCAAGCCCACCATGGTCACCGGCCATTTCTCATTGAACACCATGTAGGCGGCTTCGGGGTCGACCTTGATATTGAATTCCGCAACCGCTGACCAATTGCCCACATGGTAGCCACCGCCCATGAGCACGACTTCCTGCACCCGCTCCACAATGCGCGGCTCCTTGCGGGCAGCCATGGCAATGTTCGTGAGCGGACCGGTGGGCACCAGGGTTACGGTACCCGGCTCCTCGGACATGATGGTGTCGATAATGAAATCCACGGCATGCCCGTCTGCCAGGTCAAACGCTGGTTCCGGCAGCTGATAGTTGTGAATTTCCATGCCCGTATCACCGTGAATATCGGCGGCCACTTCCGCGTCGCGTACCAGGGGCCGGGTGCAGCCGGCATACACTGGCACATCGGTGACACCGGCAACGGTGCACACCACACGGGCGTTTCGGGACACCTTCTCCAGGGTCTGATTACCGCCAATCGTTGTGATTCCCAACACCTGAATGCGGGGATCACCCAGGGCCAGGAGGATGGCAACGGCATCATCATGGCCCGGGTCGCAATCAAGAATGATTCGCTTTACGGTTGTCATGCGTCGGTT
Source organism: uncultured Corynebacterium sp. (assembly GCA_915275065.1). Lineage (GTDB taxonomy): Bacteria > Actinomycetota > Actinomycetes > Mycobacteriales > Mycobacteriaceae > Corynebacterium. Next base: position 23,607 of record CAJZGD010000004.1, read on the forward strand.
TTCATCTTTTCAAGCGCTTCACGTGCATCGCGAGCAGCAACGGTGTCGTCAATGGTTTCCGGCTTCGGAATGAGCATGGACGTGCAGAACGCAATCGCCGCAATGACGGCACCAGCGATAATGCCTGCAGCATAGCCGCCGTCTGCGTCCTTGAACATCGACACCACCGCGAACAAGGCGGCGAAGCTGATTCCCGCACCCAGGTTGAAGGCGCCCGCATTCATGCCCGGGAGATAGCCCTGGTTATCGGCGGGACTGAGCACAATGCCCAAACCACTGAGCATAATGTTGACCGTGCCGGCATAGGTGACGCCCATGAAGATGGCAATAAACAGCAGCAACCATTCGTTTGCCATGCCGCTGCTAAACACCGCGATCAGAAGGCCGATGAACATGCCGACAAGACCAATCTGAAGCATGCGCTTATAGCCCAATTTTGCGGCAAAGGTGCCAGCGATCGGCCCGAAGACCAGGCCAGCCAACGCGTACGGGGTGAGGGTGTACCAGGAAACCATATTGGTGTCGACGCCTGGGCCATAGGTGGCGTCTTGGGCAAGGTTGGGGATAATGCCGTTCATGACGGCAAACACACTGGTCATGGTGAGGACGGTTGTTGACAACAGGGCCCAGGTCCTACGCTGCTTCAGATACGTAACAGTGACGAGCGGGTGAGGCACCTTGGCCTCAATCTTCAAGAACACTGCAATACCAATGCCGCCAAGTACAAGCAGACCAACGACCATCAACCAGTTAGCGTCGGCAAGCTTCCCAGCTTCGTTGAAGGCAATTAAGAGTGAGCCAATGGACACCGTCAGCGGCAACACACCAAGCCAGTCCATGGGCATGGTTTCTTCGGCGGTGGATTCCCGCGTGAACAACCGCACGCTCACCACACCGATAGCACAGATGATTGCCATGACCCAGAAAATCGAGCGGAACCCAAACGTTCCCGCCAACCAGCCACCGGCCAGGGCGTCCACGCCAGCAATACCACCGTTAACAGAGGCCAAAATGCCCATCAACAACGCATACTGCTTTTCGTTGGGCACTTGCTGCCGCAGCATAATCAAGGTCAGAGAAATGGTTGGGCCACAAACACCTTGAATCACACGGCCAACAAACAGCACGGTGACGTTCGGCGCTATTGCCGAAATAACGCAGCCCACAGCGGTGATGGCTAACATGCCCACCAAAACTTTGCGACGGCCAATAAGGTCACCCCACCGCGGCAAGAACAGGGAAAATAGGGCGGCAGCTGTGAAGAATGCGGTTTGTGTGAGACCAATCTGCGCCTCAGTGGTCTCCAGTTCCACCTCCATAGTCTTCAATGCAGGTGACAGCATGGAAGCATTTAATTGGAATGCAAACACCGCCACCAGAAGTGCCATCATGAGTGCAATGGCCTCTGCTACTGGTATTTTTGGCAGCTCCACCGATGCAGTGGATGCTGGTGGTACGCCTGCGGTGTGCGGCGAATCGGACGTGGGCATACCTCCCCCTTTCTAGGGTAATTTTCGGTTATTGTGACCCAAATTGCAGTAACATATGGTTTATATGCTGCCACACATTTAGGGGGAATGTGACCGATTCACAAAAAATCTGCTAGTGCCGATATGCGTCCAAATCCACTTGTGGCGTCGGTTGCAATTCGGCGGTGGCAGGGTTCACAACACTGGGGTTCTTGAAATCCACATCATGGTCGCTGCCGCTATCCACATATGGGATCTTGCCGTCAAGAACATCCATAACTTTTTGCTTATCAATAGTTTTCGTCCAGGTTCCGACCAGAAGCGTGGCAACCGCGTTACCGGAGAAATTGGTTAACGCACGAGCCTCGGACATAAACCGGTCAATGCCCACAATGACACCCACACCATCAAGCAGCTCGGGACGGTGCGACTGCAGACCCGCCGCCAAGGTAGCAATACCAGCACCGGAGACGCCCGCGGCACCCTTAGAGGCGATAATCATAAAGACCAACAGGCCGATTTGTTCGCTCAGCGATAGCGGCTTGTTCATGGCATCGGAAATGAAAATCGCCGACATGGTGAGATAAATGGCGGTGCCATCCAAGTTGAAGGAATAACCGGTGGGTACGACGATGCCCACGGTGGACTTGTCCACTCCCACGTGCTCCATCTTGCGCATCAGATTTGGCAAGGCCGACTCGGAAGAAGAGGTGGCGAGAATAAGCAAATACTCGCGGCCCAAATATTTGGCCAGCTTGAAAATGCTGAACCCGGTGAATAGCCGCAAGACCAGCCCCAACACTCCGAACACGAAGATGACGCAGGTGATGTAGAAGGCAACCATTAAAATGGCAAGCTGCTTCACTGCCTCGATACCCGTGGCACCCACCACGCCGGCGATAGCGCCAAAAGCACCAATGGGGGCAATCCAGAGGATCATGGTGAGGATCTTAAAGACCAATCGCTGCAGGTGCGCAATGGCCCCCAGTATAGGTTCGCCCTTACGGCCCATGGACTGCACCGCAAAACCCACGAGGAGCGCAACAAAGAGGGTTTGCAGCACCGAGCCGGCGGTGAGTGCAGAAAAGAGCGTATCAGGAATGATGGACTGGATAAACCCGATCGTGCCGCCACCGTGATCGGCCTTGGCAGCGTATTCGGCACCTGCGGTTTTCGTGGCCTCAATATTGAGGTTATGACCAGGCTCGATGATATTGCCGACAGCCAACCCGACGGCAAGGGCAAATGTGGACATGGTGATGAAATACCCGAGGGCAATGCCGCCGGCCTTCCCCACGCTCGCTGCGGCCCGCACCGAGCCGATGCCCAACACAATGGTGCAGAAAATCACCGGCGAGATCATCATCTTAATGAGATTGACGAACATACTGCCCAGCACCTTAAATTCTTTGGCCACATCGGGAGCAACCAGACCAAAGACAATACCGGCAATCACTGCAACAATGACGCCGATATAAAGCCAGTGGGTGTTATCTTTTCTAGGTTTTTTGGGTTCCGCAATGCGCGGAGTAGTAGAAGCTTCAGCCATGATTCAACTCAATTTCTTTTACAACGGTTTCATGGTGACCACATGAGGAAGCACGAAAAACCGCATTCTCATGTGATTCGGAACTCACTCAGTATATAGGTGACCTAGGCTACAACGATGCAGATTATTTGGAATATAGGTATAAAGCGGCTTTCATCCTAGCGATTTACCGTTCCAACTGGCATTTTGATATATTGTTGCACGCGTCAACAATGAACTACAGGCTTTCTATCTACCCTCAACCGGAGGTGACCAAAGAGTGTAAAAATGTGAAATTCGCCCCATAAAAACCGCCGAATGGCAACACGGTGCCCCATAAGACCCCATGTTATTGTGGGCACAACACGCCACGGTGCTTTCTTCGGATGCTGAAAAACTGGCCCTTAAGGATAACCACCGTTTTCACCGAAAACATGAGGCAAAGTACGCAGCTAATTTTAAGCAAGATATAACGTAATGCTATTACGATGAGTTGTGACGTTCCGCAAGGAACACCAAATCTATGAACAAAATAAAGGAGCAGCGGCAATGTCTGCCACTGGATTATTAGTTTATCTCTGCGGATTCTTCGCAGGAGCCTACCTGGTCTTCCAGGGCGCCCGCATGATGGGCAACCCGGAAAAACTATGGTCGGCGCTGAATAATTTTGGCACATTAACACCCGCCAAAACCATGCGAACGGCCGCGTTCTTCCCACCCGCTCTCGTTGCCGCCGGGCTCTTACTGGCCAGCAACACCGCAATCTTGTTCTCGGGAATCCTCTCCATTGCCATCATGCTGGCATTCACCCGAATCATCATGAAAACCCCCGCAGACAATTTAGTTTTCGGCACCCCCGCCAATAACTCAACCGAGCCTGATGCGGCTGAGCAGCAGAAAAACTCCATTGTTGCGGTGAATATTCTCGTCATCGTCATGGCGTTCCTGACTTATCTCGGGGATTTCCAAATGAAACTATGGGAATATATTCCCCTAGGAATCGGTGTTGTCTTTGTGATCGCCGTATTCAGCTACCGGCTCACGACGCTGAAAAAAGCACACACGACGACCCTCCCCACCCCGGCGCAACCGCTAGCATCTGCAGCTGCATAAAATTCGCAAAACCCATGGTGGCCGTCCCTAT
>CAJZGD010000005.1 GCA_915275065.1 uncultured Corynebacterium sp.
GGAAATCCACGGTGCAAACGCTTACCTGCTGCAACAATTCGTGTCCGCCCAAACCAACCGCCGCACCGACGAATGGGGCGGCAGCCTGCAAAACCGCCTGCGCTTCCCGCTGGCCGTGGTCGATGCCGCCGCCGCCGAAGCATTCACCGCCTCCACCGACCTAGATAGCTTCACCGACTACATCCACACGGATGCCCCCGACGGCTGGTTCAACCTCCTCCGCGACCACAACGGCATTGCCCAAACCCCACTACCAGACCACAAAGAAAACATGATACTGGCTAGGTCAGGTTATGATGCCGGGTTCTACCCAATCGTCGCCAGCTACGACCGGAACCACACCATGGTGTCCCTCCATGTTGATTTCCTCGTCGTTGGCGGGCACCCCTACGACTAGGCCCACACCCCACGTCACGGCGTCGACAAGCATGCCGGCGCCATGGAAGAATGGTGCGCGTGAAAGATTTTGACACCCTCTTTACCGAACTCACCCACCGTAAACCCGGATCCGGCACCGACCAGGCCATCGCCAAAGGCATCCACCATTTAGGCAAAAAAGTCATCGAAGAAGCCGGCGAAGTGTGGATCGCCGCCGAATACCAAACCGACGACGAACTCGCCGAAGAACTATCCCAACTCCTCTACTGGGCCCAAACCATCATGATCGCCCGCGGACTCACACCCGCCGACGTTTACAAATACCTCTAAACAACCATGCTAAAAGTAGCCGTACCCAATAAAGGCTCCCTGTCGGAAGCCGCCCTCACCATACTGTCCGAAGCCGGCTACGCCAGCCGCAGCAACACAAAATCCCTCACCACCCTCGACAAAACCAACAACGTAGAATTCTTCTTCCTCCGCCCCAAAGACATCGCCATCTATGTCGCCGGCGGACACCTCGACATGGGCATCACCGGCAGAGACCTCGCCGCAGACTCCCGCGCCGACGTGACCGAAGTACTCACCCTAGGGTTCGGCGCCGCCACATTCCGCTACGCCGCCCCCGACACCGAAACCTGGACCATCCCCAACATAGCCGGCCGGCGGGTCGCCACCTCCTACCCCAACCTGGTGCGCGCCGACCTGGCCCGCAGAGGCATCGACGCCACCGTCATCCGGCTAGACGGCGCCGTGGAAATCTCCATCAAACTCGGCGTCGCCGACGTCATCGCCGACGTAGTATCCACCGGCCGCACCCTCCGCCAACACGGGCTCGCCCCCTTCGGGGAACCCCTCATCAACTCCGAAGCCATTGTTGTGGCCCGAACCGGCGCCGAAATCACCCCAGAAATGATGGTGCTGTTGCGGCGGATGGAAGGCATCCTCCACGCCCATAACTTCCTCATGCTCGACTACAACGTCGAACACCACCTGCTGGAACAAGCCAAAGCCATCACCCCCGGCATATCCGGGCCCACCGTGTCCCCACTCGCCCTCGACAATTGGGTTGCCGTCCGCGCCATGGTGCCAAAACCCGAAGCCAACGCAATCATGGACCGCCTCGCCCACCTTGGGGCCCAAGCCATCCTCGCCACCGAAATCCGCATCGCACGCCTCTAAAGTCGACTACAGTAAAAAACTGTATCTGTTATCACCGCGTGAAAAAACGAGGTAAAAATGGCCAAGTCTGCCCCCAAAAAGGACGAAAAACCCATTCAGCCCCCCCAAAAAACCACAAGTCCCACCCGGAAAGAAGTGGATTTATTGGGGGAAATGGAAGTATCCAACGAGCACTACTACGGCATCCACACCCTCCGAGCCGTGGATAACTTCCGCATCTCCGGGAAAACCATCAACGATGTGCCCGACTTCATCCGCGGCATGGTGCAAGTGAAAAAAGCCGCGGCACTTGCCAACCGACGCCTCCACACCCTGCCCGCGAAAAAATGCGAAGCCATCGTGTGGGCGTGCGACCAAATCCTCCACCACGGCCGGTGCATGGACCAATTCCCCATCGACGTGTTCCAAGGCGGCGCCGGCACCAGCCTCAACATGAACACCAACGAAGTCATCGCCAACCTCGCCCTCGAACACCTAGGCGAACCCAAAGGGGCTTATGACATCATCAACCCCAACGATGACGTCAACATGTCCCAATCCACCAACGACGCCTACCCCACCGGCTTCCGGCTCGGCGTCTACGCCTGCATGCAGCGACTCATCGAACGAATCGACGACCTGCAACACGCATTCCACCGCAAAGCCGACGAATTCGTCGACATCCTCAAAATGGGCCGCACCCAACTCCAAGACGCGGTCCCCATGACCCTCGGCGACGAATTCAACGCATTCGCCCACAACCTGGCCGAAGAACAAGCCGTCCTCCGGGACGCCGCCGACCGACTCCTAGAAATCAACCTGGGGGCCACCGCCATCGGCACCGGGCTCAACACCCCGGCCGGCTACCGCCACCAAGTCACCGCCACCCTGGCCGAAGTCACAGGCCTGCCCATCAAATCCGCCGCCGACCTCATCGAGGCCACCAGCGACACCGGCGCCTACGTGCTCGCCCACTCCGCGGTGAAACGCGCCGCCATGAAACTCTCAAAAATCTGCAACGACCTGCGGCTCCTAGCATCCGGTCCAACCGCCGGCCTGCACGAAATCAACCTACCCGAACGACAAGCCGGATCCTCCATCATGCCGGCCAAAGTCAACCCGGTCATCCCCGAAGTCGTCAACCAAGTATGCTTCAAAGTCTTCGGCAACGACTTCACCATCCTCATGGCCGCCGAAGCCGGCCAACTCCAACTCAACGTGATGGAACCCGCCATCGGCCAAGCCCTCTTCGAATCCATCGAAATCCTCGGCAACGCCGCCACCACCCTCCGGGAAAAATGCGTCAACGGGATCACCGCCAACCCGGACGTATGCCGCAAATACGTGGAAAACTCCATCGGCATCGTCACCTACCTCAACCCATTCATCGGCCACCACAACGGCGACCTCATCGGTAAAGAAGCCGCCCGCACCGGCAAATCCGTCCGCGACCTAGTCCTAGAAAAAGGCCTCATGGACGAAGCCACCCTCAACCAGGTGCTCTCCACCGAAAACCTCATGCACCCCATGTTTCGCGGCACCCTCTACCTCGACAACTAACCCCACCACAACACCAAGGAGGAAAACCCCCATGGCTACCGACGTCGAAATTGCCCAAGCCCACACCCTCGAACCCATCACCACCATCGCCGACCGCGCCGGCATCCCAGAACAATCCCTCATCCCCTACGGCACCACCAAAGCCAAAATTGACATCACCACCACCCCCACCGAAACAACCGGCAAACTCGTCCTCGTCACCGGCATTTCCCCCACCCCAGCCGGTGAAGGTAAATCCACCGTCCTCATCGGGCTTGCCGACGCCATCCGGTCCGCCGGCCGCTCCACCATCGTAGCCATCCGGGAACCCTCCCTCGGCCCAGTCATGGGCATCAAAGGCGGCGCCGCCGGCGGCGGCTACTCCCAAATCGTCCCCATGGAAGACATCAACCTGCACTTCACCGGGGACTTCCACGCAATCACCGCCGCCAACAACACCCTGGCGGCCATGATCGACAACCACATCCACCAAGGCAACCAGCTCGGCATCGACCCGCGCCGGGTCTCGTGGCAGCGGTGCGTCGACGTCAACGACCGCAGCCTCCGGCACGTGGTCACCGGCCTGGGCGGCAAAGCCCACGGCGTGCCGGCCGAAACCGGGTTCACCATCACCGCCGCCAGCGAAATCATGGCGGTCCTCTGCCTCGCCACCGACCTGGCGGACCTGGCGGACCGCATCAGCCGCATGGTGGTCGCCCAAACCTATGATGGGAAACCCGTCACCGCCGGTGACGTCAACGCCCAAGGCGCCCTCACCGCCCTCCTCAAAGACGCCATCAACCCCAACCTGGTGCAAACCCTGGGCGGCACCCCAGCCTTCGTCCACGGCGGCCCGTTCGCGAACATCGCCCACGGCTGTAACTCCCTCATCGCCACCCGCACCGCACTAGCGCACGCCGACGTGGTCCTCACCGAAGGCGGTTTCGGCTCCGACCTGGGGGCGGAAAAATTCTTCGACATCAAAGCCCGCGCCGGCAACCTCGACGTATCCGCAGTCGTGATCGTGGCAACAATCCGCTCCCTGAAATACAACGGGGGACTCGCCCGCGACCAACTCACCACCGAAAACCTGGACGCTCTCCAACAAGGCGTTGCTAACCTGGCCCGCCACGTGGAAAACGTGCGCAAATTCGGGGCGGAACCAGTGGTGGCGCTTAACTCCTTCACGTCGGACACGGACGTCGAAAAGCAATGGCTCGCCGACTGGGCACAAACCAATAACGTCACCCTCGTGCCATGCGACGTGTGGGCCCACGGTGGGGCAGGGGCCACCAACCTGGCGGACGCGGTCCTTACCACCATCGACGCCGCAACCCCCACCCACCCCCTCTACGACCCTGCCGACGGCCTGGAAGCCAACATCACCACCATCGCCCGGGAACTCTACCACGCCACCAGCGTGGAATTCACCAAACAAGCCCGCACCGACCTGGCATACCTCGCCGCAAACGGGTGGGACACCCTCCCCGTGTGCATCTCCAAAACCCAATACTCATTCAGCGACGACCCCACCCTCCTCGGCGCCGCCGAAGGCCACGTCCTCCACGTCCGGCAACTCCTGCCCCGCATTGGGGCCGGCTTCATCGTGGCACTCACCGGAAACGTCATGACCATGCCCGGGCTCCCCAAGAAACCCGCAGCTGAAGGCATCGCCGTCTCAGACGGCGGGAAGATCACCGGACTGTTCTAACCGCCACTTATCCCACGCCCGCTGGGATTCCATCCAAAACTTTGGAGTCTTGCCGAAAACCGCAGACATGCGCTTGGCAAGACTCCAAGTCAATTTCTCCGTGCCCGCAACCACCCCATTCACGGTCGACTCCGGCGCATATAATCGCTTCGCCGCATCATACTGACTCAACCTCATCGGGATTAAATAATCCTCTAACAAAATCCGGCCGGGGTGACGCGGAACCGGGTGATCTGCTGCGGGCATAACAAAAACTCCAACCTAGCCAAAACACAACCTAACACCACCAAAGTTTAAAAACCCCACCCAAATTTCACCAGGTAGGTTAGGCTTTACTCCACCCCAGGGAACGGTGGGGGAGTACCCCCAAACATTGGGCACAACCGTTGATGCGGGCACCACCCACACAACTTCGACGTCTTCGCCCGAAACACCCCAGCGGAAATATCACCCAAAATCTTCCCCCACAAATCCCCCAAATCCCGCTCAAAAAACTCCAACTCCTCCCGCGACGGCGCAAGATATAACGAATCCGCCACCTTCAAATACATCAGCCGCAACTGGTGCGGAATCACCCCCTGAGTCCGCCACCACACCAACGCATAAAACCGCATCTGAAACTGAGCCTGCCCACTATACCGCGGCAATGGCTTCTTCCCCGTCTTATAATCCACCACCCGCACCTCACCAGTAGGCGCCACATCCACCCGATCAATAAACCCCCGCACCGGCACCCCATTCGGCAACACCGCATCCACAAACTTCTCACACGCCAACGCATCAAAACCCTGCGGATTCTCCATCAAAAAATAGCCCTTCAACAACGACCGGCACCCCACCAAAAACTCATACACCTCCCCCTCCGGCACCAACTCCAACAACGACGGATCCTCCCCACACATATCCGCCCAATTCGGCCGCAACCGCTTCACCACCGCCGGATACGTCCGCTCAGATCGCTCCCACAAATGCATATCCTCCAAACACGCATGCACCAACGTGCCCCGAACCTGGGCCACAGTCTTCGGCTCCGGTAACTTATCAATCGCCCGAAACCGATACAACAACGGGCACTGCACATAATCATTCGCACGAGAAGGAGACAAGGCAAGACTCACCACACCCAAGCTACACTAGAACACCATGCCCGACGACTTCATCAACTTCCTCACCGCATCACCCAGTTCCTACCACGCCGCCCACACCGGCGCCCACCTCCTGAACCAAGCCGGATTCACCCACCACACCGAAACCGACCCCTGGGACGCCCAACCCGGCGGCCACTACCTCATCCGCGGCGGCGCCCTCATCGCCTGGCACATCCCCACCCAACTCCCCACCAACCCAGCATTCCGCATCATCGGCGCCCACACCGACTCACCCGGATTCAAACTCAAACACACCCCCGACCACACCACCTACGGCTTCAACCAAGCCGCAGTCGAAATCTACGGCGGCCCCATCATCTCCTCCTGGTTCGACCGCGACCTCAAACTCGCCGGCATCATCACCCACACCGATGGCACCACCCACCTCTACGAAACCCCACCACTGCTCCGCATCCCCAACCTCGCCATCCACCTCGACCGCAACCCCACACTCGACCGACAACACCACACCACCCCCATCTACGGCACCACCACCAACCCAACCAGCATCCTCCCCACCAACACCTGCACCCACGACCTCATCACCGTCGACACCCAACCACCCGGCCGCCTCGGCACCGACCACAAACTCCTCGCCGCCGGCAGACTCGACAACCTCAGCTCCGTCTACCCAGCCATCACCGCACTCATCGAAGCCGCCGACGCCGCCACCGACATCCTCATCCTCGCCTGCTTCGACCACGAAGAAATCGGCTCCGCCACCACCACCGGCGCCGCCGGCCCCATCCTCCAAGACACCCTCGAACGCACCGCCTATGCCCTCGGCCTCAACCTCGACGAAACCAAACGCGCCTACCAACGCTCCACCTGCGTCTCCGCCGACGCCGCCCACTCCATCCACCCCAACTACCCAACCCACCACGACCCCCACAACTACCCACAATTAGGACACGGCCCCGTCCTCAAAATCAACGCCAACCACCGCTACGCCTCCACCGCCAAAACCCAAGCCCACTGGCTCAAACACTGCCCCGAATCACAACACTTCGTCAGCAACAACAACACCCCCTGCGGCACCACCATCGGCCCCATCACCGCCACCCGACTCGGCATCCCCACCGTCGACGTCGGCATCCCCCTGCTCAGCATGCACTCCGCCCGCGAACTCTGCCACCTCGACGACATCACCGCACTCTGCAAAGCACTCACCAACTATCTGGTAGGTTAAACCCCCATGGCATACTCAGGACCCTTCCAACCCGGCGACCGCGTCCAACTCACCGACCCCAAACGCCGTCACCTCACCATCACCCTCCAACCAGATACCAAACTCTCCACCCACAAAGGCATCATCAACCACAACGACATCATCGGCGCCGACGAAGGAACCATCGTTAAAAGCGAACAAGGCACCGAATACCTCTGCTTCCGGCACCTCCTCGTCGACCACATCCTCTCCATGCCCCGCGGCGCCGCCGTCATCTACCCCAAAGACTCCGCCCAAATCCTCACCGAAGGCGACATCTTCCCCGGCGCCCGCGTCCTCGAAGCCGGGGCCGGCTCCGGCGCCCTCACCATCTCACTCCTCAGAGCAGTAGGGGACACCGGCCAAGTCATCTCCTACGAAATCCGCCCCGACCACCTCGAATACGCCGAAAAAAACGTCGACCAATACTTCGGCACCCGCCCACCCAACTGGGACCCCCGCCTCGGCGACCTCCGCGCCACCAGCCTCGACGACCTCGACGGCCAACCCGTCGACCGGGTCCTCCTCGACATGCTCGAACCCTGGGAATGCCTCACCGTCGCCAAACAACTCCTCGTCCCCGGCGGAGTACTCATGGCCTACGTCGCCACCGTGCCCCAACTCATGAACGTCATGGAAGGCATCCGCGAACAACAATGCTTCACCGAACCCCGCGCCTGGGAATCCCTCGTCCGCGAATGGCGCGTCGAAGGACTCGCCACCCGCCCCGAACACCGCATGAACGCCCACACCGCATTCCTCATCTGGGCCCGCCGCCTCGCCGACGGAGTCACACCCCCCAGGCCACAGCGACGCGCCCGAAAATAACCCCCACCACCGCTTATCGACCCCACCCGCACATAAGCTAAGGTGAAAACCATGCATTCTTCCGACATTGCTTGGATAAAAAAGACCAATGACGAGCTAAAAACCCGCAACGCAAAACTCGCCGAACTGCTCAAAGCATCCCGCGATAAACTCCAGGTCCTCCACCAACAATTAGAAGAACTCGCCGCACCCCCCTCCACCTACGGCACCTACCTCGAACCCAGCCCCAACGGGAAAACCGCCGAAGTATTCACCGCAGGCCGCCTCATGCGCCTCGCAATCTCACCCCTCATCAACCCAGACGACCTGGTGCCCGGCATCCAAGTCCGACTTGGCGAAGCCCACGAAATAGTCGAAGCCTGCTCCTACACCACCACCGGGAAACTCGCCATACTCGTCGAAATGATCGACCCCACCCGGGCACTCATTGTCGACCAACAAGGGGAAGAACACGTCGCCCGCCTCGCCCACCCACTCGCAAACCCCACCAACCCCATAAGCCGCTGCCCCCGCGCCGGGGACACGGTCCTGGTGGACCTGAAGGCCGGTTATGTGTTCGAAATCATTCCGAAAACCGAGGTGGCCCGCCTGGTGTTGGAAGAAACCCCCGACGTGACCTACGCCGACATTGGGGGATTGGACACCCAGATAGAACACATTCATGACGCGGTGGAACTGCCCTTCACCCACCCGCAGCTGTACCGCGACTACCAGCTGCACCCACCCAAAGGGGTACTGCTGTATGGGCCGCCCGGCTGCGGGAAAACCCTCATCGCTAAGGCGGTGGCGAACTCCCTGGCCAGCCGGGTGGGGGATGGGGAATCCAGCTATTTCATCAACGTGAAAGGCCCCGAACTGCTCAACAAATACGTGGGGGAGACCGAGCGGCGGATCCGCCTCATTTTCGAGCGGGCCCGGGAACTTGCCGAAGCCGGCCGGCCCGTCATCATATTTTTCGACGAAATGGATTCAATTTTCCGCACCCGCGGCTCCGGGGTGTCCTCCGACATGGAAACCACCGTGGTGCCCCAACTCCTCACCGAACTCGATGGGGTGGAATCCCTCTCCAACGTTATTGTTATTGGGGCCACCAACCGGGAAGAACTCATCGACCCGGCTGTGCTGCGGCCCGGCCGGCTGGATGTGAAAATCCGGGTGGGGCGCCCCACGAAAGACAACGCCAAAGAAATCTTCGCCCGCCACCTGGACCAGTCCGTGCCCACGGCAGACAGCGTCGACAAGCTCATCGAGGCGGCCTGCGAATACATGTATGCGGACCGGCCCTATGTGGAACTCACCCTGGTCACCGGGGAAGTGGAAACCCTGCACTACCGGGATTTCATATCCGGCGCCATGATCGCCAACATTGTTGACCGGGCTAAAAAATCCGCCATTAAAGCCCACCTGGCCGGCGACCCCCGGGGCATCACCGCCGACCAACTCCGCCAAGCCATCGACGCGGAAAACCGGGAAAGCGAAGACATGCCCAACACCGCCAACCCGGACGAATGGTCCCGCATCACCCACCGCACCGGAATTCGGGTCGCCCAGGCCCGCGTCATAGGAGGGAACTAACCATGATTTTTGGCACCGAAACCGAATACGGCATCAGCACCCCCACCCACCCCACGCTCAGCCCCATCATCACCTCCACCCACGCCGTTGTGGCCTTCAGCCAAGGGCAAGGCGCCCGGTGGGATTTCTCCGCCGAACACCCCCTGCGGGACAGCCGCGGCTTCGACCTGAAACGCTACCGCACCGTCCCCGTTGTCGACCCCAACGCCCTCAACATCGCCAATGTGGTATTAGAAAACGGGGGCCGGTTCTACGTCGACCACGCCCACCCCGAATACTCCAGCCCCGAAACCACGAACCCCTACCAAGCCCTGGTCTATGATGCGGCCGGCGACCACATTCTCCGCACCGCCGTCGAACGAGTGGCCGCATTCACCAGCCGTAACCACTCCATCCTCGACCACCACGACCCCTGCCCACCCCTGAAAATCTACAAAAATAATGTGGATGGTAAAGGCGCCAGCTACGGCAGCCACGAAAACTACCTGTACCACCGCACCACCGACTTCGACACCCTCGCCCAAGCGCTCATACCGTTCTTCGTCGCCCGCCAAATCATCTGCGGTGCCGGCCGCGTCGGAAAAGGGGAGCATGGTGAAACCCCCGGCTACCAAATCTCCCAACGCGCCGACTACATCGAACAAGAAATCTCCCTGGAAACCACCCTCAACCGGGGCATCATCAACACCCGCGACGAACCCCACGCCCGCACCAACACCTACGGGCGCCTCCACGTCATCAACGGTGACGCCACCATGGCCCACCACTCCACCCTCCTGAAACTCGGCATGACCGGCCTCATCCTCGACGCCATCGAAGCCGGCACCGACTTCCGCGACCTCCAACTCGCAAACCCCGTCGCCGAATTCCGCAACGTTTCCTACGACCTCACCCTCACCCACACCCTCACGCTTGTCGACGGCCGACACCTCACCGCCTTAGAAATCCTCGCCGAATACCACAACCGGGTCACCCCTGACCATCTCATCCACCCCCTCTGGCACACCATCATGACCGACCTCAAAACCGGCGGATGGCAAGCCTGCGCCAACCGGCTCGACTGGTGCGCCAAATACGCCCTCATCACCTCCTACCTCAACCGGGGCCTTACCATCACCGACCCCAAAATCCAACTCATCGACCTCCAATACTCCGACATTGACCCCGCAAAAAGCCTCTACCACGCCCTCGTCCGCAACCACCGCATGGAAACCATCGCCCCCGAAACCGAAATCCTCGCGGCCGCCACCAATCCACCAGAAGACACCCGCGCCTACTTCCGCGGCAAACTCATCCACCACATACCCCACCTCATCGACGCCGCCAACTGGGAAGCCATCACCGTCTTCGGCCACACCATCCCCATGCCCGAAATCACCACCCACACCAAACAACAAACCGACCCCCTCCTCAACCTCCTCCCAGACAACATCCCCGCATTCATAGCAACCCTCAACAACAACGGAATGGTGAACTAACATGCCACAAACCCACATCAACACCCCCAACAACAACGACGACGACACCACCCCCGAAACCACCACCGGCGGCCAAACCCACATCAACACCTCCGGCGTCGACGACCTCCTCGACGAAATCGACGGCCTCCTCGAAACCAACGCCGAAGACTTCGTCCGCTCCTACATCCAAAAAGGCGGCCAATAAATGACCCACACCCGCCGCATCATGGGCATAGAAACCGAATACGGCATCACCGCCACCACCCCAGGCACCGCCAACCACCCCCTCAGCCCCGACGAAATCGCCCGTGTCCTCTTCCGCCCCATCAACCACCAATGGGGCAGCTCCAATATCTTCACCCACAACGCATCCCGCCTCTACCTCGACGTCGGATCCCACCCCGAAATCGCCACCGCCGAATGCGACAACCTCACCCAACTCATCACCTACGACCGGGCCGGTGACGAAATCATCAACAACCTCGCCACCCAAGCCGAACAAACCCTCAAAACCGAAGGCATCAACACCAACGTCTACCTTTTTAAAAACAACCTCGACTCCGCCGGCAACTCCTACGGCTGCCACGAAAACTACCTCATCGACCGGAAAATCGTCCTCAAAACCCTAGGACACACCCTCCTCCCATTCCTCATCACCCGCCAACTCATCTGCGGCGCCGGCAACATCAGCCCCGACGGCACCTACCAATTCTCCCAACGCGCCGACCACGTATGGGAAGGCGTCTCCTCCGCCACCACCCGATCCCGACCCATCATCAACACCCGCGACGAAGCCCACGCCGACACCCACCGCTACCGCCGCCTCCACATCATCGTCGGCGACTCCAACCTCGCAGAACCCACCCTCGCCCTCAAAATCGGCAGCACCACCCTCATACTCGAAATGATCGAAGCCGGGTTCCCCAACCTACCCCACCTCGAATTCGCCAACAACATGGCCGCCATCCGCACCATATCCCGCGACCTCACCGGCCAAACCCCCATCCCCACCACAACCGGCAGCGTCACAACCGCCCTCGAACTCCAACAACGCTACCTCGACGCAGCCACCGAATGGCTCACCCGTCGCGAAGAAACCGGCGGCACCACCAACACCGAACTCACCCACACCCTCAACCTCTGGCGCACCACCCTCAACGCCATCAAAACCGGCGACATCACCACCATCGACCACGACATCGACTGGGCCATCAAACTCAACCTCCTCACCACCTACCACACCACACTCGGCCTCAAACCCCACAACTACAACCACCCCAAACTCCACCAACTCAACCTCGCCTACCACGACATCCGCCCCGGCCGCGGCCTCCACCGACTCCTCGAAACCAAAAACCGCATCAACCGCATCACCACCCCCGAAACCGTCACCCACGCCACCACCAACCCACCACCAACCACCCGAGCCGCCCTCCGCGGCACCTTCCTCCACCACGCCACCTACCACCACGCCCCCTTCGCCGTCGACTGGCTCCGACTCAAAATCAACCAACCCGAACCCCAAATCGTCGAACTCACCGACCCCTTCGCCAACACCGACCCCCGAGTCGACGAACTCATCAAATACCTCGAAACCCACAGCCACTATTATCAAGAACCATGAACACCCCCCGCCGCAACTACCACCTCGAACGCCTCACCAACCTCACCTTCGCCTTCCTCAACGCCGCCCAAACCTCCAGCGGCGAACTCACCCTCGACTACATACGCACCCACATCACCGGCTACGCCAAAGACAACCACGGCAACCCCCGATCCCCCGAAGCCACCTACAAACTCGTCTACCGCGACCTAGGCAGCCTCATCCGCGCCGGCGTCCCCCTCGAAATGTACAAATCCGGCGACAACACCATCTGGCGACTCCGAGCCGACGACTACGAACTCCCAGAAATCTCCTTCACCCCAGAAGAAGCAACCATCCTCGGACTCGCCGGCAAAATGGGACAAGGCGACCAACTCGCCACATTCTCCCGCTCCGGCTGGACCAAAATCGCCGCCAGCGGCGCAGGCACACACCTCACACCCACACCAATATTCACCCCCATCAACGACTGGAACACCCTCGGCGCCCACGACCTCGACCTCATCACCAAAGCCTGCGCCACCAAACAACGCATCAGCTTCTACTACCAACGCACCTCCGCCAGCGACTACACCGAACGCTGGATGGACCCCTGGGGAATCGTCACCAACCGCGACCGCCTCTACCTCGTCGGCTATGACCTCGACCGCGACGCCCCCCGCAGCTTCCGCATCACCCGAATCAGCGAACTCGAAATCCTCAACCCCGAAACAACCGACCTCGAACCCTACGGCCCCTTCCACGAACCACCACCAGGCACCAACCTCCAACAACTCGTCATCAACCAACTCAGACAAGGCATGACCCTCGTCGACGCCACCCTCACCATCGAACCCGGCAAAGCCGACGTCCTCCGAAGCCGAGCCCACCAACAACCCGACGGCACCTACAAACTCATCGACGTCGACGCCGACTGGCTCATCCGACAAGCCGTCGCACTAGCCCCAGCCGCAATAGTCACCGAACCCCAAGAAATAGTCACCCAAATCATCAACCTCCTCCACCAAGGAACCCACCATGGCCAGGCCTAAAAACCAAAGCATCACCGACATCGTCCGCATGCTCAACCTCCTCCCATACTTCCAAAAACACCCCGGCCGCTCCATGATGGAAGCCGCAGTCGACCTCGGACTCGACCCCACCACCATCATGGACGACCTCAACCGCCTCTTCTGCTGCGGCATCGGCGACATGCCCGACGAACTCGTCGACCTCGACCCCCAACGACAAGCCGTACAAATATACGACGCCCAAGGCATGGACAAACCCCTCCGACTCACCCGCACCGAAGCCGGCGCCCTCCTCCTCGCCCTCGAATCACTCGAATCCATCCCCGGACTCGTCGAAAAACACGCCGTACGATCCGCCGCCACCAAACTCCGCACCATCATGCACAACGAAACCCGCGGCGTCTTCGACTCCGAAGCAATCACCGACACCCCCGACGAACCCCACACCATCACCACCCTCCGCACCGCCCTCGAACAAGGACACCAAATAACCCTCGACTACTACCACCGCAACCGCGACGACACCACCCACCGCACCCTCTCACCAACCCGAATCTTCTCCACCGACGGCCAAACCTACCTCCACGCCTACGACCACCACATCAACGACCACCGCATCTTCCGCACCGACATGATCCACAACATCACCATCACCACCACCCCAGCCGAACCCCACACCACCACCCTCCACTTCGACACCAACGACCCATTCAGCCTCACCCACGCCACCGAAAAAGCCACCATCACCATCAACCCAGACGCCAACTGGCTCGTCGACACCATCCCCTGCGACATCGAAACCATCAACCCAGACGGCACCATCACCGCCACCCTCCCCCTCGTATCCCAAGAATGGCTCACCCAATTCGCCCTCAGCCACACCGACCACATCACCGTCACCGAACCTGCCACAATTGCACAGACCATCCGCCAACGGGCTAAGGTGGGCTTGGCAGCGTATCATCAAAGCTAAACCAAAAACCAAAACGAAAGGACAACAACATGCCCGGAGTATGGGAATGGGTCATCATCGCCGTCGTCGTCATCATCTTCTTCGGAGCCAACAAACTCCCCGACGCCGCCCGCTCACTAGGCCGCTCCATGCGCATATTCAAATCAGAAGTCAAAGAACTCAACAAAGAAACCAACACCACAACCACAACCACCGAAACCCCCACCACCCCTGACACCACCACCGACACCCCCAAAAAAGACCAAGCCTAACCAACCCCCACCACCAACCCCATGACAAAAAAACCACAGAACCCAACCGGCGACATGACCCTGGTCGAACACCTCAAAGAACTCCGCCGCCGCGTCATCATCGCCCTCATCGCCTTCGCAATCGGCACCATCATCGGGTTCATCTGGTACGGAACATCCCCCTCACCCATCCCCACACTCGGCGACATCCTCCGCGGCCCCTACTGCTCACTACCAGCAGACAAACGCGCCGCCTTCACCCTCGACGGCGAATGCCGACTCATCGCCACCATGCCATTCGAAGCATTCTCCCTCCGACTCAAAATCGGATCCCTCGCCGGCGCCGTCCTCTCATCACCCATCTGGCTCTACCAACTCTGGGCCTTCATCACCCCCGGCCTCCACAAAAACGAAAAACGCACCACCACCATCTTCGTCACCATCGCCGTCACCCTCTTCACCGCCGGCGCCACCCTCGCCTACTTCGTCGTCCACTACGGCCTAGAATTCCTCCTCACCATCGGCGGCGAATTCCAAGTCACCGCCCTATCCGGCGAACGCTACTTCAACTTCCTCCTCGCCCTCCTCATCATCTTCGGCGTCAGCTTCGAAGTCCCCCTCGTCATCGCCATGCTCAACATCGTCGGCATCCTCCCATACGAAATGGTCAAAAACAAACGCCGACTCATCATCATCATCCTCTTCATCTTCGCCGCCATCATGACCCCCGGCCAAGACCCATACTCCATGCTAGCCCTCGCCCTAGCACTCACCCTCCTCGTCGAACTCTCCCTCCAATTCACCCGCATCAACGACAAACGCCGAGGACGCAACCGCCCCGACTGGCTCAACACCGACGACGAACACGCCTCACCCCTCACCACCCCAACCAAACCCCCCAACCCACAACCCACCCAAAAACAACCTATAAATAACCCCACAAACTTCGACGACATCATCTAGTAACCTATAAATTATGCACCTAGACGAATTCGCCGCCCACCTCAAATTCCCCCTCGACGAATTCCAACACCAAGCCTGCCAAGCCGTCGAAAACGACCACGGCGTCCTCGTCTGCGCCCCCACCGGCGCCGGCAAAACCATCATCGGCGAATTCGCCGTCAGCCTCGCCCTCTCCCGAGGCACCAAATGCTTCTACACCACCCCCATCAAAGCCCTCAGCAACCAAAAATACCACGACCTCGTAGCAGCACACGGCCCAGAAACCATCGGCCTCCTCACCGGCGACACCACCATCAACCACAACGCCGACATCCTCGTCATGACCACCGAAGTCCTGCGCAACATGATCTACGCGCAATCACCCACCTTCGACCGCCTCACCCACGTCGTCATGGACGAAATCCACTACCTCTCCGACAAAACCCGCGGCAGCGTCTGGGAAGAAATCATCCTTGGCCTCCACGACTCCATCAAAATCATCGGACTCTCCGCAACAGTCAGCAACTCCGAAGAATTCGGCCACTGGCTCACCACCGTCCGCGGCAACACCGACATCATCGTCACCGACCACCGACCCGTCCCCCTCAACCAATGGATGCTCGTAGGCACCACCCTCTACCCACTCTTCGAACCCAACACCACCACCCTCAACCACCAACTCGCCACCCACATCAACAAACTCGAACACACCTACCAAGACAACCACCCCACCTTCCGCACCCGCAGCACCAACCCCAACCACACCACACAACCACCAAAACCCAACTACCGACCCCTCGGCCGACCCGAAGTCACCACCATCCTCGCAGCCAACAACATGCTGCCAGCCATCACCTTCATCTTCTCCCGCATCGGATGCGACAGCGCCCTCGCCCAATGCCTCCGCTCCCGCATCAACCTCACCACCCCAGAAGAAACCAACCGCATCAAACACATCATCGACACCAACATCACCACCATCCCCGAAGAAGACCTCAAAGTCCTCGGCTACCGCAACTGGCGCACCGCCCTCACCCGCGGCTTCGCCGCCCACCACGCCGGCATGCTCCCCGCCTTCCGCCACATCGTCGAAGAACTCTTCGTCAACGGCCTCCTCAAAGTCGTCTTCGCCACCGAAACCCTCGCCCTCGGCATCAACATGCCCGCCCGCACCGTCATCCTAGAAAAACTCGTCAAATTCGACGGCGAAGGACACGTCGACCTCACACCCGGCCAATACACCCAACTCACCGGACGCGCCGGGCGGCGCGGCATCGACGTCCTCGGCAACGCCGTAGTGCAATGGTCACCAGCAATGGACCCCCAACAAGTCGCCGACCTTGCCTCAACCCGCACCTACCCACTGGTATCAACATTTACCCCCGGCTACAACATGAGCGTGAACCTACTGAAAACCATGGGATTCACGGCAGCCCACCACCTGCTGGAAATGTCATTCGCACAGTTCCAAGCCAACAAAAGCATCGTGGGGCACGCCCACCAGGTCGAAAAAGCCGAACAACGGGTGCGGGAACTGGAACAGCAGCTTGAAGAAGAGCTAGCAGCCCGGCAGATTCCCAGCGAACAACCCCTGGCGGAATTCCTGGAATACATGCAACTGCAGCGGGACCTGAGCCTGGAGGAGCGGAACGCGAAAAAGCTCCGTATCCGCCAGCGCCGGGAAGCGGTGACCGCGGTGCTGTCGAAGGTGCGGGTGGGGGATGTGCTTGCCCTGTCCACGAAGAAACGGCCGGTGTTAGCGGTGGTGATCAAGGCCCCGGGCCGTCCGGCGGATCCCCGGGTGGGCATCATCATGGAGTCCGGCTGGCGGGGGACCGTGGAGGTGGATGACTTCGCGGTGCCGCCGAAGGTGGTGAGCCACATGCGGTTAGGTGGCCACCATAAGACCATGGACACCAAGCAGGTGGTAAAAAACCTGAAGAAGTACGCGCATTCCCGGCCGAAAAAGCTTCGGGCGGCCACCACCGATAAGCTCACGAAGAAGGCCCTGGCACTGCATGCGGCGGTGCGGGGACACCCGGTTCGGTATTGGCAGCAGGTGGATGATTTAACCCAGATTGGGCACGATATTATTCGGGCACGCGCCGAAGTTGATAAATTGCACGCAACTGTCGATGCGACGGTTGACACATTGGGGAAGGAATTCGACCGTATCCTGGGGTTATTGGCGGAGCTGGACTATGTGGAATACGTCGACGGCGACCGTAATAACCCTCGCGTGTCTGAAGAAGGGGAGCGGTTAGCGCTCATCCACAGCGAATGCGATCTGTTGGTGGCCCAGTGTTTACGCCGCGGCATTTGGGATGGTCTCGACCCCGCGGAGCTGGCGGGGGTGGTGAGCCTCTGCACGTTTGAGAATCGGCGGGAGACCCGGGGGGAGCCGATTGGCGCGACGGATGCCATGGCCGATGCTATGGATAACACGATTCGGTTGTGGGAGGAGCTGCACAGTGATGAGCGGCGGCATCAGCTTCCCGAGACCCGCTACCCGGATTCGGGGTTTGCGTTGGCGATTCACCAGTGGGCGGCCGGGGCGCCGTTGGGGTATTGCATGGCTGCCGCGGCGGAGTGCGGTGCCGAGCTGACCCCTGGTGATTTTGTGCGGCAGGCCCGGCAGGTGGTTGACCTGCTGGAGCAGGTGCGGAAGACCGGCTATCACGAGGACACGATTTGGGCGGCCCGGCACGCGGTTGATGCTATTCGCCGAGGTGTGGTGGCAATCGGTGCATAGCCGCCCGGATTTCGCCCAGGTGCGGGTTGATGCGCGAGATGGTGGCCACCCCCAGGTTTTTGCCGTAGGGGTCGAGGATGAGCGATTGCAGTCCCACCAGCTGGTTGTTGACCATGACGGGCCCGCCAGAGTCGCCGGGGATTGCGGGGTTATTGGGTTGGCGGATCACGAGCGCGTGCCGCACTCTAGTGTGATAGTTTTTCCCAATGACCTGCGGGAATTGAAACCATATGGTCCCGGAACGTTGTTGGGGTTTCCCGCCGCCCATGCCATAGCTGATGGTGGGGGTGCCGCGGGTGAGCGGGGGGAGCGATGCGGCTGTGGGTAGGGGAGTGGGGGTGATGGTGGGGTGGTCGGCCTCCATGACGGGGCGGGCGAGCCGAAGCACGCTGATGTCGGTGGTGGCGAGGTCTATCCAGCCGGAAACTTTACGATTCCAGTGGTCGCCGAAGACGAACATGTCACCGGCGGTGCGGTGGCGGAGGAAATGGCGGGCGGTCAGGATGAAGTAGGGGTCGATGAGTACGCCGGAGCAGTAGCCGGTTGGGGTATGGACCCGTACCAAAGAAGACAACATAGTTACGATAATGCCATGAGTGATTCAGTTTCGGTATCGACGTATTCGGGTAGGTTACGGCGGGCGCAGGAGTTGTGTTCCCGCCGGGGGTTGGCGGGGTTGGTGCTTGGCCCGGGGGAGCAGTTGGCGTATTTGACCGGGTTGCGGTTTGATACGCATGAGCGGTTTTCGGCGCTGGTGGTGCCGGCCGTGGGGGAGATCCGGTTGGTGTTGCCGGTGGTGGATCGGGATGTGAAGCCTGAAGAAAGGTTGGGAATCAAAGTAGAAACCTGGGTGGATGGTTCGTCACCGTATGATTTGGTGCCGACTGGTCGCATAGGAGTGGGGGCGGAATTGGTTGCGAGTCATGTGCTGCGGCTGATGCCGGGGCGGGAGTTGGTGTCTGCCACGGAGGTACTCGCAGAATTATTTGTGAGTAAAGAGAAACTAGAACTTGAAGAGTTACAGCGAGCCGGCAAAGCAATCGACCACGTGCATGCGCAGGTTCCGCAGTTGCTGCGTCCGGGCCGCACTGAGCAGGAGGTTGCGGCGGATCTTTCCCGGCTCATCCTTGAAGAGCATGAAAAGGTTGATTTCGTCATCGTGGGCTCTGGGCCGAACGGTGCGAATCCGCATCACGAGTTTTCGGATCGAATTCTTGGATTGGGAGACATGGTAGTGGTCGATATTGGGGGTTCGTTGCGGTCGGGTTACCATTCGGATTGCACGCGAACGTATGTTGTGGGTGGACCCGGCGCGGTTCCGCGCATGTACCAGGTGCTTTACGACGCCCAGGCGGCCGCGGTGCGGGCGGTTCGCCCGGGGGTGACGGCCGAGTCGGTGGATGCTGCCGCCAGGGAGGTGATTTCGGCGGCCGGTTTTGGGGAGTTTTTCATTCATCGGACGGGCCATGGGATTGGGTTGTCGCTGCATGAGGAGCCGTTTATTGTGGCGGGCAACACCATGGAGTTGTTGCCGGGGATGGCGTTTTCTGTCGAGCCGGGGATTTATATTCCGGGGGAGTGTGGGGCTCGGATTGAGGATATTGTGGTGGTTACTGAGGATGGGTGCGAGCTGATAAATAATCGGCCGCGGGAGTTGTTATAAATTGCGGCGTGTTCGGTCTGGCGTGCGATGCGGTGGGGAGATTGCGGCTAGACTCATTCGATATGACCGAACCACATGTCCAGATTCGTAGTGATGTTGATGATTCCGCTGTAACCGATAACACTGTATCCGTGGTGGGCTTGTCGGCGATGGGCATGAGCGAGTTGGGGGCGACCGCGGCGGCCGTGTTGCGGGATGCGGATGTGATTTTGGGGTCATGGCGGCAGTTGAATCTGTTGTCGGATGATATTGCGGCGGAGCGGCGGCCGTGGCCGTCGCCGATGCTGCCGGCGCTGAACCGGATTTTTGGGGAATTGTCTGGGAAAAAGATAGCGGTGTTGGCCAGTGGGGATCCCATGTTTCATGGGATTGGTTCGACGTTGCGTCGTAAGTTTCCGCACATGTCTATTGTGGTGTATCCGCATGTGTCGTCGGCGTCGCTGGCGTGTGCCCGTTTGGGGTGGGCGGTGAACCGCACTGGGGTGTATTCCTTGGTGAATCAGGTGGTGGAGTCGTTGGTGTTGCCGATTGAGGCGGGTCAGCCGTTTTTGGTGTTGGGACGGGACGATAAGACCCCGATGGAGATTTGCCAGTTGTTGGTGAGCATGGGGCAGCCGGATGCCCGGGTGGAGATTCTGAATGACTTGGGGTCGGAGGTGGAGGCGCATTCGGTGGGGTCGGCGGCGCACCCACCGCAGGTGGTGAGTGTGTTGAATGTGATTGCGGTGGTGCCGCAGCAGCAGGGGTGGGCTCGCACCCCGGGGTTGCCGGATTCCGCGTTTTCGCATGATGGCCAGTTGACTAAGTCGCATATTCGGGCGTTGACGGTGGCTGCCTTGGCGCCACGGGAGGGGGAAACCTTGTGGGATATTGGGGGCGGGGCCGGTAGCGTGGCGATTGAGTGTTTGCGGGCCACGGATACGGGTAAGGCGGTGTGTTTTGAGGCGGATGAGATTCGCCGGGGTCGAATCCTGAAGAATGCTCGAAAATTAGGAGTGGCACACCGGCTAGCGGTGCAGGGTGCGGCGCCGGACAATTACACGTCGGTGCCTGATAATCCCGATGTGATTTTCATCGGCGGCGGGTTGACCATGCTGGGCGTGTTTGCGGATGCGTGGAATCGCCTGAAGGTTGGGGGTCGAATGGTTATTAATGCGGTCACGATTGAGTCGGAACAGCAGCTATGGCAGTTGAAACAGCGCTATGGTGGTGAATTGGTGCGGTTGAGTGTGGCGAAGGAGCATCGGATTGGTTCGTTTGCCGCGTTTCAGCCGGCGCTGCCGGTCACCCAGTGGGTGGCCACGAAGCAACCGACTGTGACTTAAGTTAAGGAGAGTGGTCGTAGTATGACCGTGTATTTTATTGGTGCCGGCCCGGGTGCGGCGGATTTATTGACGCTGCGGGCCGATCGGCTGATTCGTACGTGTGACATGTGTTTGTATGCGGGTTCGATAGTGCCGGATGAGGTGTTGGCGCATACCCCGGAGGGTGCGGAGGTGATCAATACTGCCCGTATGCCGTTGGAGGAGATTATAGCGACGATGATTCGGGCGGATTCTGAAGGAAAAAATATTGCTCGCCTGCACTCAGGCGACCCAACACTATATTCCGCTGTCGCGGAACAAATACGGCGGCTGACCGAAGCTCATATAGATTATGAGATTGTTCCGGGTGTGCCGGCGTTTTCGGCGGCTGCGGCATCGTTGGGTCATGAGTTGACGGTGCCGACGGTGGGGCAGACGGTGATTTTGACTAGAGTGTCGGGTCGGGCGTCAGCCATGCCGGAGGGGGAGGATTTGCCCACGTTGGGGGCGTCGGGGGCCACGATGGTGGTTCATTTGGCGGCGCATGATATTCGCCGGGTGGTGGCGGAGTTGACGCCGAATTATGGGCCGGATTGTCCGGTGGCGGTGGTGGCGTTTGCTAGCCGCCCGGCGGAGGTGATTGTGCGGGGCACGTTGGCGGATATTGCGGAACAGGTTGAGTTGGCGGGTATTACCCGCACCGCGGTGATCATTGTGGGTCGGGTGTTGCAGGCGACGGGGTTCCCGGATTCGTTTTTGTATTCCGACGATCGGCCGCGTGATGATGAAGGGCGTACTATACCGTGCATGCATTAATTTTGGGTGGCACTAGTGAGGGCCGCGAATTGGCCAGGTTGCTTGTCGACGCCGGGTGGTATGTCACCAGTTCGCTTGCTGGTCGGGTTGCGGCACCGCGCCTGCCGGTGGGGGAGGTGCGGGTTGGTGGTTTTGGTGGGCCTGCCGGTTTGGCCCGGTGGCTCATGGGTAGTCAGATTGATGTGATTATTGATGCTACCCACCCGTTTGCGGAGCGGATTTCGTATTCCGCGGCGGAGGCCGCGAATGCCACCGGGGTGCCGCTGATAGCGTTGCACCGGCCGGCGTGGATGCCGGAGCCGCGGGATAAGTGGATTCTGGTGCAGTCTATGGCTGAGGCGGCCCGGATTGCGGCCCAGCAGTTTCATCATGTGTTTTTGACGATTGGCCGGCAGCAGTTGGCCCCGTTTGCTGACGATCCGCATAATTTGTATGTGATTCGGGCGGTGGAGCCACCGCAGGTGGCGTTGCCGAAGCGGAATCGGGTGATTTTGTCCCGTGGTCCGTTTACTGTGGTGGATGAGAAGAAGCTGATGCGGGATAATCAGATTGATTGTGTGGTGACAAAAAACTCCGGGGGCGAGTTAACTCGTGCGAAGTTAGTCGCCGCCCGGGAGTTGGGGATTACGGTGATTATGGTGCAGCGCCCCCAGTTGCCGAAGGTGAAGACGGTGGTGCACACTCCGGCGGAGGTGCTGCGGGTGCTGTCAGATTCCGCTTAGATGTGGAAGAAGTTGTATACGGCTACCCGCAGTGGCCCCATGACTAGGCCGATGACGCCCATGACGCCGAGGATGAGTACCGCGGTTTGGATGGTGGGGTTTTGCCGTTCAAACCAGGCTTCGGATTTGGAACTACCGTCACCGACTTTGAGTTTTTTCACCTCTGCGGAGCCGGAGGAATTCTTCGTCACGCCCGGCACGCCAGCGGTGTGGTGCAGGTCCGTGTTGTTGTTTTCCGACGATAACTCGTTCCCTTGGGTGGAGCCTTCTTCCGGCTTGGAAGAAAGTGATTGCTCAGCGGAGGTTGCCTTGTCGGCGCTGCCGGTGTCGGGGGCGGCGTAGGCGGCGGTGGTACCGGTAGCAATCAGGGCAGTGGTGGTTGCAACGATGAGAGCGCGGGTGATCTTCATGCGAAACAAAACGAGTCCTCCTCGATGGACAAAAAATTCAATAAGAAAGTTATTGGATGAGACTAATACAAACTTAGTTCACTAGCCATATCGTCGAGAAGTAAAGACCCGTTTCACTCCCCCCTCATCAGTGCCCACACCCGCTTGGTATGTGCGGGTGGTTGAGGCGCCGATGATGAGCATGGTTTGCATGTCAACCACGGACGGATCGAAATCAGCAAGAGTGGTAACGGTGACGTGCTCATGGTCGCTACCCACCGCCCGCGCCACGATAACGGGGGTAGTGGGAGCCTGATATTCCGCCACGATTTTCTTGAGGATAGCCACCTGATCGCGGCGTTCTTTGGAAGCCGGATTGTACACGGCGAACGCCATGTCGGCGCCGGCGAGTGCCCGCACCCGGTTTTCCACCACTTCGAATGGTTTTAGCCGGTCCGAGAGGGAGATCATGCCGAAGTCGTGTCCGAGTGGGGCACCTACCCGGGACGCCACCGCCTGGGCCGCGGTCATGCCCGGCACGATCCGCACCGGCACGTCCCGCCATTGGTCGTCATCGGCGGTTTCGATCACGGCCGCGGCCATGGCGAACACCCCGGGGTCACCGGAGGACACTACCACCACCCGTCGGCCGCGTTTGGCCAGGTCCAGGGCCATGGCGGCCCGCTCCGCCTCCACCTTGTTGTCCGACG